>JAHIUT010000025.1 GCA_018817085.1 Patescibacteria group bacterium
ATTAAGGGGCCTCGCGCCATACCCCGTAAGTTAGGTTCCACTATTCCTCCTTTCCTAACTTACCAACCAACATGTATATATTATACCATAATATTATAGGCTAGTCAATGGGTTGGAAAAAACAAAACGGCAGGAGGAGGGGGCTTATACTACAGGTCGGGGTATTTGTCAAGGGGGTTTCTTAACTAGGGAGACTCCTTTTTCAAAGGAGTCTCCTTTTTTTGCTTTAAAGTCTTCGAGAACTGACGACCCTCCAATACTATCTCAAATCATCGTCGTTTAAGCTCATAGACTCCGCTTTCGGGGCTTCCTCTTTTTCAGTATTTTTTTCAGACTTTTGTTCCGACTTATCAGATTTCTCTGTCTTCTCAAACTTCTCTGCCCTTTTGGCTTTGGGAGCGGGTTTAACCGTCTCTTTTTTAGGCGCGGGCTTTTCCTCTTTTTCAACTTTTTCTTCCTTTTTCACTTCTTTTTTAGGTTCCTTTTCCTCCTCTTTTGCTTCCGCAGGTTTTGAACTTATTCCCAGGGAACTAGTTCCCGCAAGATTAACACTTACTTTAACAGGCATCTCCAACGCCGCAAAAGGAACTGTCTTGTTACTTTCGGGAACAACCGCTAAAATCTCAGCGCCTTCCTTTAGACCAAAATGTTCCACCGTTCTATCCAAAACTTTATAACTCCCATCGCTTGTAACCGCCACCCATCGCCCCTCTTTTTTAACTAAAACACCTGGGGTTTTTAACCTTTTTACTCTTTGCACTTGCTTAAACACCAATCCTCCACCCTCTTCAATTCTTTTTAAGGTATCGCCATACACAAGCCCTGATTTGGACGCGTAATTCTGCGGAACTGGAAATTTGTCGCCTTTTTCGGTTACCATATTCTCCCCGTCATAAACTCCAATTATCCCAGGCACACTAACCGTTCTGCCTACTCCGGGCATTGAGGTTGCCGTTGCCCCGGACAATTTTTCCAAATCCCGTATCAATTGCTTGGTTAAATTCAAAGAGTTAATAGAAGCGTTAATAGCTTGATTTACAAGTTGTATTTGATTTCTTAAATTGTTATTGGACAAAAATATCACCTCCTCTTTTTGAATGTTAGAACTCAAATGTCAAATGTCAAAACCACATGTCAAATCTTAAATCTAACTATTAAGATTTTAGGCTTTTAGATGTGGATTTGAGATTTGAGTTTTGAGCTTTGACATCCTCTTTCCACCTAACCTTCTATTATAACTTCACCTACAGATTGTTGAGTTTCCATCGCTTTCTTTTCCCTGTGTTCCTCGGCAATTGCCATACCAAGGTCAAACGGTCTTTCAATCCACGCTTTAATTTTCGCCTCAACATCGGCGGAAGCGGCGCCAAATTTTCGCCTGCTTGCCTCAACCACTTTTTCTTTATTATTCGTGTATTCCTCTTTTGAAGGAGGGGGCAAAGACGCTCCCGAAAAGGGCGGGCTGGTCATCGCGTCTATCATAAGCTTCACATAAAAATGGTATTTCTCCAAAGTAATAAGGTCGTTTTCCTCAAATATCGGCGCAAACTCGGGAGCCAAAACGGCAGCATCCTGCGCTCCCAAAGTTAAGGCTACTGTAGTGCCAACATTGCCAAAAATAGCGTTTTGAATAGGCTCCGACAACTGCGCCGTATATTGGTGTGTGAGATGCAGAACGAGACGGTATTTTCTAGCCTCGGACAAAATATCGGCAAACGAATCCGAAGCAAAATTCTGAAACTCATCAATATACAAATAAAAGGGCTGGCGTTCCTCCTCCGGCAAATTAACCCGTTGGACAACTTCAAAAAACAGACGGGACACCAAAAGTGAACCCAAAAGGTACGCGTTGTCCTCTCCAATTTTTCCTTTAGAAAGGTTAACCAAAAAAATCTTTTTATTATTCATAATATCCTGCAAATTAACGGTGGAATTTCTCTGCCCCAGTATATTTCTTATCGTGGACGAGCTTAAAAACCTCCCCACTTTGTTTTGTATAGGCGACAAAGATTCGGTAATTAAGGACTGATTCCCTTTCATATCCTTAAACTCCTTGTTCCAATACTCTTTAATAATGGGGTCTTTTACCTTGTGCACAATATAGCTCTGATAATTTTTATCGGCAAACAAACGAGTAATGCCAAGCATAGTGGTTCCCGGCACATCAAGCATAGTTAAGATAGCGTTATTCAAAAGGTATTCAAGACGAGGCCCCCAAGAATATCCAAATTGCTTGGAAAACGCCCCCAAAAGGCCTGACGCCATAAGGTTTTTCTGGCTCGGGTCGGAACATTCAAGCATATTAAGCCCCACCGGGTATTCCGTGTCCGAAGGGTCAAAAATAACCACATCCTCAATACGGTCATCCGGAACATTATTAAGCACAAAATCCACCAATTCGCCGTGAGGGTCAATAACCCCAACGCCAAACCCTTTTTGCATATCCTGAATTATCATATTCTTAAAAATCGTGGATTTTCCCGTACCCGTTTTCCCTACCAAATACATATGGCGATCGCGGTCGGCGTTATCGTTTCGTATGCCAAACTTAATTTTTTTATCCCTAAAAGTAGTGGTGCCAAAAAAGGTGCAGTTTTCCGTAGGCAGATTTAAAGGGGGTTCCCCTCGGCTTGCCAATGTCCAGGAGATATTAGGAGTATCCACTTTAGAGGAAGGCAGATGAAAAATGGAAGCGAGTTCCTCGGTATTTAGTAATATCATTTTGTTGGTATGCAAAGTTCTTTTCTTAAAATCATCAATAGTGTCGTTACTATCATCCGTCCAATCGGCGCCTTTTAAACTGTTAAGGCTGGAAGTGGAAAACTGCCTAAACGAAGCGGTAACTCCGCGAATAATGTCTTCTAATCGCAAGGTGTCATCGGCAAAAGCGGCTATTTTTATTTCCACCTCAAACCCCATTTTGGAAAGTTTATTTCCAATAGCTTCAAGCTCAAGCTCCTTATCTCCAGAAAGTTTTGGCGACACGGGCGATAAAGGTTTGTATGCTGGCGGTGGAGGGGGTTCGTTGGACACTATTTTTTTTGGAATTTCCACAAAAACGATGGACAAAATTTCGCTCAAAGCGTCTTTTAGTATTTCGCGCAAAGAAAGTTTTATTTCTTTAGCGCCTTCCGTTATTCTTTTAATATACTCATACCCATCTTCCTGCCACCCATCGGGAATAGGGCGAGCTAGAAACTGCAACCAGATTTCTTCGTTATCATTAACATTGCTTAAAGCGCTGGTTATAGCCGCAAGAGGGTCAACTTCAAAATCCCTAAAAGTTTTTATAGGAAACATTAAATCTTTAGCAAGCATAAAATGCCCGCCTCTAGAAAATTTGGGGACTTCGGATTTAACAAAATCTGTACTTTCGGTAATTTGCGCGTCGGGATATTGGGCGTAAAGCTGGCTTTCAACAAACCCTCTTAAATGTTTGGGAACGGTGCAGTAAAAACCAATGCCGTTTTTGGTAGCGGAGATTTCAAATGCGGCGTGTTCCTGCTCGCCAATATCTTCCCGCAAAAGTCCATGCAAAGAGGAGAAAAACTGTTCGGCGGCTAAGGGAGCGGCTTGAAGTTCGGTATGTTTTTCAAACTGCATTTTGGGAACGCGGATATGCAAAGTTACATTATCAAATTCTATTTTTGAGGATAAAAAATTTTTCTTTTTAAGAAGTTTAACCACAACAAAGACGACCCCAGCGCCTGCCAGCAAAGCTGTAATTATTAAAAACATTCTCTCCATAAAAACTCCTCTGTCTCTCGTATCCTTTATCTTATTATTATATCACATATTATATCACATACAAAATTTTTATGTTTTCAATCCCCCCATACCCACACCCGGTGTGCAATTTTTCCCACCCCTCCAATCCAATCCCGACTTTAGGTCGGGATTTATGGTTGGTAAAATCGTCGCAGTAGCTCCTCTTTAACCAACCATAAACAAAAGCGCCGAGCTATTTTGGCCCGGCACTTTTTAGAAAGGAGAGAGAGACTTAAGTAGTATTCTTTCATAAAACATTACCAATGTCAAGCCCCAAAATAACCACCACTTCCCCACGAAAAAAAGGCTCTGTTCCGCTCTCCACAGCGTCTCGGTCTTTTATTTCCGCTATGCCAAAAACGCGGGATAGTTTCTGCGAGGTTTTGGACAAAGGGTCTACGGAAACTAAAAAACTTTTCTCATACTTTTTTTCGGTATTGCCTACATCCAGCAAAGTTAATCCGCTATTTTCAACTACCCTGCCCCCCCACCCAGCAAGCCCCGCTATCTCCGCGCCGTTTAAAATCATTATTCGCGCGTTTTCCTCCCCCGTAATACCCCGCAATATGTAGCTTTTCCAAAACACATCAAAAAGTTCCCTATCCTTGAATGATTCCTCGTTAATTTCAAAAACTTTGCCGCTATTTTCTCCTCTAACAAAACCTAAAACCCTAAATATCTCGCCCATACTTAAGTTGGATTTAACGCGGGTTTTTAAAAATTTTAGGAAGTTGGGGTTTAAATAAAGTTTTGTGGCGGAAACATTTTTACTAATATCTTTTAAATCCACCTCGCCAAACATTTCTTTAATCTCGGAAATACCCTTTTCGTCAATTAAAACATACGAGTTGGAATATACCGCAAGCTGTTTAAACACCGTTTCCTGCGTAAGACGAACATTGCCAATAACAAAGGCTTTAGACAAACTTCCTTCCCCATATCTTTCGGCAAGGTCGCAATCGGCAAAAATTGGGAGGTTTACTATAAAATAATTTTGACTTTGCGGAACAATTTTTAAAATATAAGCGCCTTTAAGAGACGAAGTTGTTTTGTTTATATCCCCCACCACTAAAAATAAAACATTAAGGTCGTCCTCCCCTTGCCATTCCTCGTTTTTTTCTATGGACCCAAGGGACGCTGAAATTAAAGGAGCTTTAGCAAATTTGTAGATTGAAAATGCGGTAAGTAAAAGAGTTGTTAAAACAAGGGATAAAACGGCAAAGAAAAGAAAACGGATTTTCTTTCGCGCCTTTCGCGCGGCTTTAGATTTTTTCCAGCTAAACCCTTCTTTTCTTTTAGCAGAGATTTTTTTTGACTTTTTGGCAGAACGAGCAAGCATAACTAAAAGTATAATAGCGTATACACGCTTGCTATGCAATAAGAGTTTTTTCTAAAAAGGTGAATTTCTCTTGGGGTCTGTACCCCGCCAGCTGGCGGGGTCAGCGCCCCTATGAATTTTTCCCGCTTAATACCCACTAAGCTATCTGCAAAACCAACCTCGGGGGTTGGAAATTCCAATTATGTCTCTATTATACTACAGGTCGGGGCGTTTGTCAGTAGGATAAAACGGGGCTGAATTATAATTTGAAATTTGTCCGCCAGCCGGCGGATTGATGGTTGGTAAATTCGTCGCAAGCTCCTCATTAACCAACCAGTCAATACCTATGCTCTTCCGCTAACTGACACATTAGCTCTTCTATACCATCCTTCTCAAACCCCAGCAAAGAAAGCGCGTTTCTCGCCATTTCCCTTGCTGCGGTAAATTCTGGTTCCACCACATTTTTAACCCCTTCAATAACAAAATACGCCGCCTCGTTCTCGCTATGAACCCGCATAATAATTTTAATATCTGGCTTTATCCTCCGCGCATGCCTTAATATAAGCTCATTCCCGTTTTTGCCCGGCTTGGCTATAACCAAAATCTTTGCCCTTTCAAGCCTAGCCAACTTTAGGACTTCCTCGTCCTCGGCGTCGCCGAAAATATTTGCCGTTCCCCTATTTCTTAAATATTTTAAATTCTGATAATTCAAATCCACCACCACATAAGGAGCCTTTGCCAAATCCAAAATCCTAGCAACCGCGCGTCCTACCCTGCCATAGCCAATAATAACCGTATGGCAACTCATTTCCTTTAACTCGTCTTTTGGCGCGTAAACCGCCATTGAATCAAGCCGTATAAAAACCCGCGCATAAATTTTTGGTAAGCGAGTCTTGGCAATCTTTCTTATTTTTTCATAAAAAACCTCCGCTTTGTTAAACAAAAACGGGGTAAGTATTATAGTTGTAACCGCCGAAGAAATAATAATCTGAAAAGTGTTTGAACTTATAACCCCCTTATCCAAACCTATCTTTGCCAGAATAAAACCAAACTCCCCAATCTGAACCAGCCCTAACCCCACAAAAAATGCTATTTTGGAATGATAGCCCTCGTACAAAACAAGTCCAAAAGAAACGGCAAATTTAGTAAGCAAAATACTAGCCGAGAGAATAAGGATAACAGGAATATGCAAATACAAAAAATTAACATCCACCAAAAAACCCAACGCCACAAAAAACACCGCCGCAAAAATGTCCCGAATAGATTTTATTTCCATAAAAACTTCGTCGTTAACCCCAGAAGCCGACAAACAAACCCCCGCCAAAAAGGCGCCCAAAGCAAACGACAACCCGAGATTAAGCGCGCCCAAAGAAAAAAGAATACAAAACACAAAACTTAAAACAACCAATAACTCGCGGTTATGCAAGAGGGCAAGTTTAATAAATATTTTGGGTACAATTTTTCGCCCAATAATTAAAGTTAAATAAAGCACCACAAAAGGTTTAAGCGCTATTATAGCAATGTTTTTGAAAGAAGCCTCTACCCCGGTAAAGAACGGCAATAACGCCATTACCGGCAAAACCGCAATATCTTGGATAATAAGCCAACCCAAAAGGATTTCGCCATGCAAAGAATTAAGCGCTCCCCTTTCGGCTAAAATTTTAGCAACCACCGCTGTGGAAGAAAACGCCAAAAGCAAAGCCACAAAAATAGATTCGCCCCGCGAAGTATGCAGTAACTGGGTTAAAAGAAAATATCCCAAAAGAGAGCTTATAGCAATCTGTAAAACTCCTCCCAAAACCGCTATCCTATAAACAGAAGCGATTCTTTTAATGGAGAATTCTAAACCCAGCGAGAAAAGAAGAAGCGCCACCCCAAGTTCGCCAAAAAAGGCTATCTGCGAGGATTGAACAAAATTTTTGGACAAGACATTGCCTAAAATAACCCCGGCAATAAGGTACCCTACCACCAAAGGCTGTTTTAAGCGGTGAGCTAAAATCCCCCCAATAAGGGCGGCAAAAAGAACTATGGACAGTTGGACGGCAATGTCAAGCATTAATGAAATGTCAAAACTCAAAACTCAAAACCATATCTAAAAACTGATAATCTTATAAATTTAGATTTAAAATTTGACACATGGCTTTGACATTTGACATTTGAGTTTTGAGATTAAATCTTTCAACTCCTCCGACAACTCTGCTTCAAAGGCTACATCTTCCCCACTCCCCGGATGTTTAAACCCTATTTTCTCCGCGTGCAAAAAAATGCGCGGACACCATTTTGAATCACTTTTATAATCTTTTCTACTTAAATAAAGTTTATCACATACCACAGGGCAATTAACAGCCGCTAAATGTACTCGGATTTGGTGCGTTCTACCTGTTTTTGGAATACATCTAAGTAAGGTAAATGTCATCCCAGCCCCCGCGCTGGGATCCATGTTATGTAGTTTCTGGATTCCAGCTTTCGCTGGAATGACGCCAAGAATTTCAAACTCTGTAACCGCATTTCTGCCCCCTTCCACCACCGCCCATTTCATCCTGTTTTTAGGATTTCTGCCAATCGGCGCGTCCACAATAAAAGATAAATCGGATGTATCAGATGTATCAGAGTTATCCAACCCCTCCGATTTTATCAACTTATAATAATTCCCGTGTACCAAAGCCAAATACTCCTTTTGGACAGAGCGTTCCTTAAACTGCTTTTGCAAATTTTCAAAAGCTTCTTTTGTTTTAGCAATAACCATAACCCCCGAAGTGCCTTTATCAAGACGGTGGACAACCCCAACCCGCATCTCAAATTCGGACGTCGGCAAAAAGGGACTACCCCGATTCGGGGTAGTCCCTTTTTGAATCTCCACAAACCTACCGGCAGATTCCAACCAATCCATCACCGTAGTTTTTTCGCGGACAGTGTCCGCCCTATTAACCACCAGCCCAGAAGGTTTATTGATAACGAGAATGGACGCATCTTCGTAAATTATGAAAGGGGTAAGATTAGTCATAAGAGTATTATAACAAAAAAGAGGCGCTGAACGAGAA
>JAHIUT010000026.1 GCA_018817085.1 Patescibacteria group bacterium
ACGAGTGGTTTTATAAAATATGGTATTCTGGTTTATATGTTATTTAGGTTTTATAAAAGAAAAAGAGTGGTTAAGGTGTCTTCTTCCCACTATGTCCAACATAAAGAAAAAGCGCGGGAGCTTGCCTGCTCGCGAGTTTTTTATTTTAATAAGCTATACAATTTATCCTTTAACAGAATTGCCATTCGTAATCAAAGAAGAGTTTGGGGAAGTTGTTCCGGAAAAGGGAATTTGAACTTTAATTACCGTATAATACTTCTTCCCGCGCATCTTGCGGATTACATAATCGTCCACGAGCTTTGCCATTTAAAGGAATTAAATCATTCTAAAAAATTTTGGGAATTGGTTTCTTTAACCTTTCCAAACTACAAGGAAGCAAGAAAAGAGTTAAAAAATTACCGTTTCTCCATCTAGAAGTAGTTGGCCACTAAACTATTATTTTAATGAATCTTGGACTTATATCCTGCATCTAAGAGTCATTATATCCTCAACCCAGCGAAGTCTAGATAGCGGATCGTTTACATTTTCCAATGATTTTGTTAATTGTATTAGTTCTTCCTTCAATTTAGTTTCTCTATTGTCCAGTTTAATTCTATCAAAGTCGTTTTTAGCGTGGTTTAAAAATTCGTTAACGGATTTTAGGGGTATTGGTTTTTTTATATCGCCGGTTGCGGTTATAACTCTATGCAAATCCATTTTTATTGAGTTTTTTATAAACGGTATATTTCTCATAGTTCCAAATATTTTTTAGTTAAACCTTTCAGTTTTTTTCTAATGTTTGCATCCATTATCTCATAAGTTATTTTTCCTAAAGCGGGTTTATAGTTGCTCATTGCCATATATTCCACCTCTTTTGAACTTACTCTAAAACCGCCCCCATATAAATTTTCTTGTTTACTTCCGCTTTTTATTAATTCTTCCTCGCAATCAATATGGTATTCTCCGCCAACGGCAAGAATATTTTGTTCGGCGTCCATTACGGTTTTGATGTAGTCTTTGTAAACCTCTCTTGCCTTTTCAAATTCTTTTGGGCTGATTTTTTTGTTTAGGATTATAATCATACTTTGTTCTTATCATTAGGTTCCACAGCCTTAAGGTAAATGTTTAGAGAGCGTTCTACCGCCTTTGCTATAAGGGTGTAATAATCCTGCATACTTCCCCCCAATTGTCCTTGTTCAATAGCGTTTATGTACTTTAGTCTATCCTCTTTCCTAATTAAGGCTGGGGGATACCCTTTTTGCATTAAAAGAACATTCATTAAAAGTCTTGCCGTTCTTCCGTTCCCATCAATAAAGGGGTGAATACTTACCAATTTGTAATGAGCGTCCGCCGATATTTTTATTGTGTGGTCGGTATTGGGTTTACGCAACCATTCAACAAACTCGCTCATTAAATCTGGAATTTTCATAGCGTTAGGCATAATTACAGTAGAACCCGCTATTCTCACGGATACGGTTCTATATCTCCCCGCGTTGGTGTCGTCTATTTTTGCAAGGATAATTTTGTGAATATCTAAAATGTTTCTTGCGGTTAATTCTTCTCTTTTCTTTTTAACAAGGGTTTTTATAAACTCAAGGGCTTGGGCGTGGTTAATCGCTTCAAGATGTTCTGTAAGGCTTTTTCCCGCAACGGTAATTCCTTTTTCAACTACTAAAGCGGTTTCGTTTCGGGTAAGGGTATTGCCTTCTATGGCGTTAGAGGTATAAGTAAGTTCAATCTTAAACCAATCCTCAAGATTTTTTACCAATTCGGGTGGAAAAGGTTTATATTTATCCAGCCTCTGTTTTTTTTCGGTTAATTGTTTTAGTTTATTTTCCATAATTACTAGGTAGTGTAAAGTACCGTTAAATATCCGTCAAGCATTCTCAACTGCAGAATGTCCTCCTTCGCCCTTCGGCAAGCTCAGGGCTACGGAAGGACATAAGAAAAAGTAAACTCGCTATGCTCGTTAACATTTTCTAATGTCGAGATTTACGAAAAAGTTAGAACCGAATTTCGCAAAGGTTAGGTCGGCCGCCTGCGGCGGCCTTACTTCCGAACATGTCGGCTCGAAAAGTCCGCCTTTGGCGGACTCCAAAAGAAAACGCAAAAATTTTAAAGAACATTTACAACTTAAATGGCCTATCCGGCAGAACCAGTTAGTAATTGCTTACAACTGACCGAATAGGCCATTAAAAAACCAATTACTTTTAACACCTGGTTCCAAAATTAATATACCAAAAATGATAGAAAAAAGTAAAGTAGAATTTTCGCACTTGAATTTCAAAAATATGATATACTTTCACTTGGAGGTACTTGGAGGTAAAAATGGAAAATCAAACAAATAACGGCGACCAAAATACCCAGCAAATCGGCCAAAACTCAATAAACCAGCCATTGTCTATTGGAGAAAAACCGAAGACAAATTTTGCATTGGTAGCAACAGTCGTCCTTTTTTGTTTTTTCATCTTTGGTATTGGTGGGTACTATTTGGGAAGACAATCTATACAATATTCAACAAAGGAAGAGGAAAGCAAAACCAGTCCTACTCCAGTTATCACTGGAACAGAATCTCCAATTAACTGGAAGACTTATCAAAACGAAAATGTGACTTTTAAGTTTCCTTCAAGCTGGGTAGAAAAACCTATTCTTATTCGTGGTAGCGGATATACTCAAGAATTCGAAGATCCAAAAAACAAATTTTCGTTCACTTTTTTGAGCACTGGAAATTATAGTCAGGTTACTGGTAAACCTTATGCAGATATAGATGAATATGTAAATATGCCATACAAAGTAAAGACTGTCGTTGTAGGTGGGCAAGAAGGAAGACAGCCGTTACCTCGAGCTGGAAGTGAAAATATTAATTCTGTCATGTTTTTCTCAAAAGATTCAAAAACTATATACACCCTTGAGTTAAAAACAGGCAACACTGCACTTGATACTTCTGAAAGCGATGTTAACGAAGGTCAAAGATTATTTAACCAAATTATAGAAACTTTTAGATTTATAAATAACTCGAATGATTCGATAACTGTAAAGCTTTACTATCATGACTCGAAGTTAGACCCTAATATAGACTTTTGTAATGCAAACAATTACATTGAAAAAGAGATACCAAAAACAAACACACCAATTAAAGACGCAATAAATGCCCTTATTCGTAGCGATCTTATTG
>JAHIUT010000027.1 GCA_018817085.1 Patescibacteria group bacterium
GTTTTAGGTCAGCTTTATATTGAATTTTTGAGATATGCGAACAGCGATAAAGGCTTAGGAATTGTTTTGACACCTCCGCACATTACAGAACTTTTTGCTGATTTGGCACAAGTAAATAAAAATTCAATCGCTTATGATAATTGTACTGGCACAGGCGGTTTTTTGATTAGTGCAATGAAAAGAATGATTACCGATGCAAAAGGGGATGAAACACAAATCAAAGAGATAAAATTAAAACAGCTTATCGGAACGGAATATCAATCGCATATTTTCGCTTTGGCGGTTTCAAATATGTATATCCACCAAGACGGAAAAACAAATATCATAAATGGTAGTTGTTTTGATGAAGAAGTTATTGAAGAAGTAAAAGCCAAAAAACCTACTGTTGGCTTTTTGAATCCGCCATATCAATCAAAACCAACCGACACAGATGAGTTGGAATTTATTTTAAATAATCTAGATTGTTTAGTTGATGGTGGAACCTGTATTGCCATTGTGCCTATGCAAAAAGCATTAGCAACAAGTGGAAATGTTTTGGAATTAAAAAAGAAACTTTTAGAAAAACACACCTTACAAGCGGTTTTATCTATGCCCGATGAATTATTTCATGATTCAAATGTAAATGTTGTTTCTTGTGTAATGATATTTACAGCACATAAACCCCACCCAAAAACTAAGGAGACATACTTCGGCTATTACAAAGATGATGGTTATGTAAAAAGAAAGAATAAGGGCAGAGTTGATGCCTATGGGAAATGGGAAATATTTGATAAAAATAGAAACTTAATCGGAGGAATCAAGCAGAAATGGTTAACTTATTTTATTGATAAGAATAAGAAAGAAGAAGCTGGTTTTAGTGTTAATAAATCTGTTTCTGCGGATATGGAGTGGGTAGCAGAGGCATATATGGAAACAAATTATTCGGATTTAAAAGATGAAAATTTTATTGATATTGTATTAAAATATCTTTCTTTTTCTGTTTTTCAAGGCAGATTTGATGTAATGGAACCTTTTATGAAAGAGAATAAAAAAATAAATTTATCAATCAATCACTGGAAATTATTTAAATTAAAAGATTTGTTTAAAATTTTTCTTGGTAAACCCTTGCATAAAACAGAAATTTTAGAATATTCTCCAACAATTCTAAAAGATTATTTCCCTTATATAACTAGAACAACTCAAAATAATGCTACTGAACTTTATATTCCGCATAAGGAAATTTATAATAAATATGTAAATAAGGGCAATGCTATTTGTATTGGGGCAGAGGGCTTTCAGGCGTTTTATCAAAAGGACAATTTTATAACTGGAAATAAAATCAATATAATGGGAAATGAAAAATTAAATTTATTAACTTCTCTATTTTTAAGTACGGTATTAAATCTAGAAATCAAAAATAAATTTAGCTATGGTTGTGGTCTTGTTAAATCCAGATTAGAAAACTTATCTATTAAACTACCTACAAAAAACAACCAGCCTGACTGGGAGTTTATGGAGAATTACATCAAATCTTTATCCTATTCTATAACTTTATAATAATGAGTTTTGACAAATGAAATTCACCTCTAACCCCTCTTTCATTTTTCAAAACGGAAAAATCAAATTTATAAGAAATGAGGAAAGCCTATCATATAATTAATGAGAACGAAAAACATTTTTTGAACTCACTTCGCTACGCTCTCCTCCTTTCAGTCGTCGGGGCGTATAACAAGGGATATACGGTTCAGCCCCCGGCTCTGGCCTCACCCAAATTTTTCTTCCACTTCGTTCCAGAAAAACTTCGTATATCCCTGATGTTAATTTAAAACTCCAATAATTTTTCGTTTTTGGTATAATGTAAACTATCGCGCCTGTAGCTTAATTGGCAGAGCATCAAGCTTATACCTTGACGGTTCTTGGTTCGAGTCCAAGCGGGCGCACATAAGATAAGGCAATGGGGTTATGTACTAGGCCCTCGGCTCTACGAGTCGTATGTTCGGGGAGTCGAATCCTAGTCGACCCACTGGCGGAGAGTTGGATTGTTACGATTCGTGGGGATATTTGGTATAATTCTTGTATGGGGATTTTTAACACTATAAATATGAAAAAAGCGCTTTTGCTTATATTTTTTACGGGTGTTGCGCTAGTTTTCGGCTATTTTCTAATAGCAAAAGAGGGGGTTTCCTTTGACCAGAAAGTCTCTCCAAATATACCGAACGCGGATAAAGATATTATTAGGTTTGAAGGTGTAATAACGGACAGTACTAACGGATGCTGGATAGAGAGCGGGGTTTGTTATATTGAGGTTGACAACAAATGGGTGATAGCCGTTGTCTATGGATTGAATGCTCGCAGGAGGATGCCGGATCCAATGGGGGAAGTTGTAGGCATTGACACGACCAAAGAAGATATTGGTAAAAAGGTAGAAGTTTATGCCAAGAAAGTAAACGAAACAGACCTAACAATATACGGAAGCAAAGAATACTATGTTAGAGTTACAGGAGAGTAATAACTTGTCTAGGACGCGATAGATAACGGACACTTTAAATATGTTAGGATAGGTGTGTGTGATGGCGTAATGTCAGACCTGTTCTTTGGTCTTGACTAACGACCTGTTATATGTTAAATTTATGGGTATGACTGCCATTTCTATATCAAAACTAAAAGAGAATCCTTCAAAAGCTATATTTCAAGCTTTGGATTATCCTCTCGCGATAGAAAACAGAAATAAGATCTCGGCGTATCTTATTGGAAAAGAGCTTTATGAGAAATTTGTTTCGTATCTTGAAAACCGTTTAGATACTGCTGTAGTAGAAAAAACGGATTTCAAAAAAGGCAAAGATTTTGAACTTTTAGCTAAAGAATTGGGTGTATGAAGGTAACGATATCTCCGCGGGCGGAAAAGCAATTCAAGAAAATCTCCAAAATAGATCAAATAGCGGTAAGCAATAAAATAAGAAATCTTAAGGAATGTTCGCAAATTTCACGGGCGGAGAAATTGAAAGGTTACAAGAATATCTATCGCGTTAGAGTTGGGGATTTTAGAATAGTTTATAGAAAATTGTCACTTGAGATTTATATTGTATTAATTGGACATAGAAAGGATATTTACACTCTCCTTCGTGGGCTTGTGGTTATGTAATAGATTTGGAGGTTTGTGTTAAACAAGTTTCAGCAAATACAAAAACAAAATTCCCGCCAAAGAGAAATAGACAATTAAAAGATTTTTTGAAAGTTTTATCTTTAGCATCCAAAACCAACTATCCAAATTTTTATTTTTTGCGTAATCTTCCGCTTGCTCAAAAAAACTCTGAACAAGCGTTGAGAGTATTAGGGTTTTTCCAAAAAGGGACTTTGTTGAAATTAAAGTATAAAAGCACAGAATTATTAAGCATACTTGAAATAAAGCGCTGTGAAGGGGCAAATTCCTCAACTCGTCTCTGTGATGTTTAATGTACAATAACGCGCTCCCAAAGTTTTTCCCGCGGACAAGTTCCGACACCTTCTCTGAAAAATAGTGTTTTGGGTCAATAAGGTAGGTATAAAATATGTAGTCCAAATCTAGTACAAAAACTCCCAGAAGGCTACCCAAAAGTATTAAAGCTATATTCAAAGGTTTGGATTCAAGTTTTAAAGCAATTATTACAACAGACAAAACAAGGGATATTAACGAGGGGAATTTATATTTATTAAAAATTTGTTTAATCATCTATTTTATCTCGCAATCTTTTTAACTTCCACATAAAAAGTTTGGCGCGGTCTTTTTTATAATCTTTAGAAAAGTCCAATGCTTTCTGAAGTTTTTTTCTATCTTCGTTTTTGGCAAGTTTCATATACAAAGACCGATGGTCTAAATCCTTTAATTCAACGGCCAAACGGTATCCAAAGTCCTGCCATTCGTGTTTTATGTAACGACCTTTGTCCCAATCTCTTTTAGAAAGAACATCCTTAATGCTTTCCATAATACTACTATAAATAAAAGAACTTGAAAAGAAAAGACCCCCGCCGTAGGAGGGGGTCCTTCTTTTAGCCGTGATAGAAAAGTTATTCTGCTTTAGGCCTTGCCTCGTTAACAACTAACTTTCTACCTTCCATGTCGCTTCCGTTAAAAGTTTCAATCGCTTTTTTAGATGAATCCTCGTCGCCCATTTCAACAAAACCGAAACCCTTGGATCTACCAGTATTCCTATCTGTAATAACTACAGCGCTGACAACATTGCCGGCTTGGGAGAAAACTTCCATTAGCTGAGAATCATTCAAGCTATATGGGAGGTTTCCTACATATAATTTAGTATTCAATTCATATTCACCTCCTAATTTTTTGGGAAGCTTTTTCTAGGAGCCATCTGGAGACCAAAGGAAACCATATGAGAACCGAAAAATAAGCTATCCTAACTTAAGTATTATAACACATTTAGCAAATTTTTGTTTTTTTGTATGGGTTTACGATTACTGATACAAATAAATGGTTGGTAATTCTCGTCATTGCGAGGCTTGTCCCGAGCATAGCGAGGGAACTAGACGAAGCAATCTTAAGGGAGATTGCTTCTCCCTCGCTAAAGCTCGGGATCGCAATGACACAGTGTTAGTAACCGGGAGTAGTTACTTCTTTCCCTTGCATTTCTTTTAAATTTATAGGAGAATAAAGTTATGGAACAATTTGAAAACGAACCTGCTCAACCAGCGCCCCCAGTAATTTTAACAGAACATAAGGTGGAAACAATGTCTTCTCCTGTTATCCCCCCGCCTGCTCCTCCCGTTGATACTGCGGAAACGCCACCGATTCCTCCGCCAGTACCTCCACCCGTTCCTCCAGTTTCAAAAAAGAAGAGTATGTTGTTTCCGATTTTATTGATTATTTTGGCTTTAATACTTTTTGTAGGTGGCGCGGTTTTGTTTTTATGGCAGAAGCAGAAGTTGGTTGTTTCGGAGCCTTCTATAGTGGAAGCTCCTCCTGCCGAAGCCCTCGTTCCCATTGCGCCTGATAATGTTTTGCCTGTGAATGAAACGCCCATTGTTCCTTCGGCGCCCGAAAAAAGCGACGCGCTTTTAATTAAAGACGCTATGGCGGAAAAGTATAGCAAAAACTCGGAGGAGGTTAGTCTTGGGGTAA
>JAHIUT010000028.1 GCA_018817085.1 Patescibacteria group bacterium
CTCCGCTTGACTAATTGAACTTGCCCTTCGGGATTACCTCAGGACACTACAAATCTCTAGTCTCGCTCCGCTTGACTAATTGAACTTGCCCTTCGGGATTACCTCAGGACACTACAAATCTCTAGTCTCGCTCCGCTTGACAAGATATTTGTGTGCCAGCAGGAGGAATCGAACCCCCATCTACTCCTTAGAAGGGAGGCGCTCTGTCCGTTGAGCTATGCCGGCAACCTTATATGTTTTTGTGCCGAGGAGAGGACTTGAACCTCCACGGGTTTTAAAAGCCCATATGGTCCTAAGCCATACGCGTCTACCAGTTCCGCCACCTCGGCAAAACTCTTTTGATTTTAACATAAAAAATGAAAATAAAAAGCGCCCGGGTTGCCCCGGACGCCTTTACCAATCATAAGTCAGCTTTTGATAAAGCCATCTTGTGATAGCTTAATTTTATCCTAAAAATAGTCATTTGTCAAATAAATACGGGCTTTTTATAGGGAAGACCTAAAGTTTTCTAATTCAGTATAGTATTGCCACACACATTTTGCCCACGGACCTCCTTTTAGAACAGAAGGGGGGGCGTAGAAACGCATAATGTTCTCAATATCTTCAAAAATAAGCGCTGGCTTGGCAGTGTAATTTCTATAAAGAGGCGAGGTTGCCAAACCTTTGGTAACAGTTTCTATGGCATTTTCCCACGACAGTAAATCATAAGCGCCTGTTCTTTGCGCCAAATCCATCTCGCTTGCCGCCCAACCCCATGTATTGTATGTTTCTTCACCCTCAAATTTAGGCGTTGCTCTGCCTAAATTTCCTTCGCACATACCAATTGCCACCACAAGCCAAGGGTTAATCTGATACTTTTCCGCCATTTGCTTAAATGTTTCCGCATGACTTACCAAAGTTTCGTCAGCTTTGTATCTAATCATAAACTGCCTAATTACTTCTGTTGTGGCTTGTTTTGATTCTATGGACTGTGTAACCGTTCCAAGAATCCGTGGTTTGGAAGCAAATAATGAATATAACTCGGGCCCTCCGTTTGCCAATACATTTGTTTTATTTGTTTTGGCAAATAGAAAAAGCCCCGTAACAATAATTGAAGTTAGGACAAAGAAAAAAAGAATAGGAAAAACAAGAAACAATGCCTTAGCTTTTTGTATTGATATCATACTGTAAATAATTTTAACAAGTTTATATCGCAGTTGTCAAAACCACTATTTTAAGTGTAAAATAGGCAAGTATCCTGCGGCGGTAGTTCAGCGGTAGAATGTCTCCCTTCCAAGGAGAAGGTCAAGGGTTCAATTCCCTTCCGCCGCTCCTGGCTAAATGGGTTTATAGCTCAGTTGGCAGAGCGCTTCGCTTACATCGAAGAGGTCTCAGGTTCGATCCCTGATAAACCCACAGGTATAGCTCATCTCTTGCCGAGGTGGCGGAATTGGTAGACGCGCAACGTTGAGGTCGTTGTAAGCCTTAAAAGCTTGTGGAGGTTCAAATCCTCTCCCCGGCACAAAATCTATAAGAAAGGTGGAGGCCTCCGGCTCTACGAGCCGTAGGCTCGGAGAGTTCAAATCCTCTCCCCGGCACATTTCTTATCTTAGGGGTCGGTACCCCAAAGGGGTCGGCGCCCCAATGAATTTTCCTTAAATTGACTTATCCCATAATATGTGGTAGTATACTCTCACTCTCATCGGAATTGAAGAAGGACAACTCATATCTTGAAAGGAGAGGAGACATGAAATTCACCTTTTTTGGAGATTTTGTGGAGGAAAGTAGACAATTGTTGAAAAGTGTAGGTGAGTCGCGAGGACACACTTGTGAAACGCCCGCGGATGTTGTCTTTATGATGGCATATTCGAGAAATATTCCGCTTGTCCAACAAGCGATAAAGCTCAGAATTGGACCCAAACCACTCTTGCTGTTGCGAGCGATACAGCCAAGATGGGAAGAAGAGCGTGCATTCTGGCGCACGCGCAGAGTCAGGGACATCGTGAATTTGCCATACGATAAGGACGCTACCGAAAAACTCTTCGCCGCATTGGAAGCGGGAGACACATCATCTCTGTGAACATCCCCCGCTCCAGTAACCCCCCCGCGGAATTTGAAGTCCAAAGGGGGATTTTTTTTTATTGCCTCAAAAGTGTTTATAGTATAAAATAATCCAATATGCTTAAACTTAATAAAAAGAAAATTATAATTATCCTTTTAGGCCTAGTGTTTATGGTTTTCTTATTTGTCTTTATCTCAAACAAAAACCGTCCGGTGGAAGTTGAAATTACCAAAGCCGAAACGCGCGATATTGTTAAAACCACCTCTCTAAGCGGAGAAGTAAAGGCGGAAAACCAAGTAGACATTGCGTTTGCTACATCCGGGACAATACAGTCCATCTCTGTAAAACTTGAAGATACTATTAACCAAACCGATGTTCTCGCCTCTCTTAACGCATCTAGTTTATACAACACTTACCTTGCTCAAAAATCTCTTTACGACAAAGCCAAACAACAGCTTGAAACTTTTATGGAAACTTATAAAGACGACCCAAACACCGCTCTCATTAACTCCGACGACATTTATTGGTCCAAATATAATGAATACAACAACGCAATTGCTTCCGCTAAAGCTACCACTGATGCTACCTTAAACAACCTTTCCAACGCCTATATTAAATCCCCCATTAACGGCGTCATCACCAAATTAAACTATAAAGAAGGCGAA
>JAHIUT010000029.1 GCA_018817085.1 Patescibacteria group bacterium
ATCATATGAACAGGAATTCTAATAGTTCGCGCCTGATCCGCAATAGCTCTTGTTATAGCTTGCCTTATCCACCAAGTAGCGTAGGTAGAAAATTTAAAACCGCGTCGCCATTCAAATTTCTCCACCGCCCGCATTAACCCCACATTTCCCTCTTGGATAAGGTCTAAAAAAGTTAGCCCGCGGCCGATGTATTTTTTGGCAATAGATACAACAAGCCTTAAATTGGACCTAATAAGTTTTTGACGCGCTGCTAATTCGTCTTTCTCCACCCTTTGCGCTAAATCCACCTCTTCTTCCCGCGTTAAAAGTTTAATCTTTCCTATTTCTCTAAGATACATTCTCACAGGGTCGGTGGTAATATCCTTGTCCAAAGCGGCTATTATTTCTGTATCTTTATCGTCTAAAGACAAAACGGAATCTTCTTCTAGAGTATAAGTATCTAAAACATCAATACCTTCATCAATAAACCGGGAGTACAGGTCATCCAGTTGCTCTATATTATTCTCGGCGTTTGGGAAATTCTTTAATATATCATCTTGGGTTATAAAACCTGCTTTTTTCCCTTCAAGAATTAATTTTTTTATGCTTTTTTCAAAATTGGGGTTACTCATTTAGTTGCCTTTCCGGACAGGCTTAAAAATTCTTTTTGCAATTCTTTAATTTGGTTCTTATCCCCCGCGCTTTCCGCGGATTTCATCTTGCGGCTTACTTCGCGCAGTTTTCTGCGCAAAGTCTCTTTGTTTATTATATCAAATATTTTTTTTATTTCCTTATCTAAAACCAACTCGTCTTCCTCCAAAGAATCCGCAATAGGCAGTTCCATTAAATGTAATTTCTCCACCAGTTTGTTTTCTTCGGAATCAAGCTTAAGACAAAAGTTTTTTAGTAAAAACCTTTCCTTGTTTAACAGGTAATCTTTTAATTTAACAAAAACCGAATTGACAATCTCGTTGGTAAAATCATCAAAAGATAATTTATACAATGTTTTCTGGGCAATATCTTTAGGGGCTTTTAATATTAAAGCAAGCATATATTCTTGAGGAGAAAAATTGGAGGATACGCCCGCTTTTTCCACAAAACCGTTTTTTACGGACGATTTTTTATTCTCATACTTCGCAAGAGACTCCGCAACCGTTTCCTCGGTAACATCCAAAAGAGTCGCAAGTTCCTTAATGTAGTGCGCTTTTTGGATGGTATGGGGTATTTCCGAAACAATGGGGAGCAAAAAATCGGCGGCTTTCTTTTTCTCAAGAGAGTTTTGTACATTATGCTTTTTCTTGGCGTAATTAAAATAAAAATCGTAAATGGAAACGGCGTTTTTTACCGCGTCTTCAAAAACTTTTTTATCGGCTCGCACGGCTTCGTCCGGGTCTTTAACATCGTCCGGCAAAATTCCTACTTTTACATCAAGCCCAATATCGGAAGCCAAATTTAAAGCGCGTTTGGTTGCCTCCACACCAGCGTTATCCGTATCGTAAAAAATAAGCAAAGTATCCGCAAACCTTTTTATTAAACCCAACTGTCCCGCCGTTAAGCTCGTGCCAAGAGAAGCCACTATATTCTTAAACCCTTCCTGCATAGGGGTTATTACATCAAAATACCCTTCCACCAAAATGGCTTCTTTCTTTTTTTTAATCGCAGACCTTGCCAAATCCAAATTAAACAGAAACCTCTCCTTTTTGAAAACTAGGGTTTCAGGACCATTCAAATACTTTGGCTCGGTTTTGTCTAAACTTCTGCCAGAAAACCCCACCACTTCACCTCGTTCATTTCTTAACGGAATGATAATGCGTCCTCTAAAACGGTCGTAGAACCCGCTAGTTTTTTCTTTAGGCGCAACCAGTCCGGATGCGGCGATGAGGGTTATATCATATTTTTTTTTGAGCAGAAAATTAAAAAGGCTATTCCAGGAATTGGGCGCGTAACCTAGTTTATAAAGGGAGATGGTATCGCTTTTTATGCCTCTATTTTTTAGGTATGCTAAAGCCTTTTTTCCAAATTTATGGTTTTTTAGGATATAGTGAAAATACTCCGCGGTAATTTGGTTTATTTCTAAAATCTTTTTGGCTTTTATTTCTTCGGGGGAACGGGTAAAATTACTTTTTTTCAGTTCAATGCCCGCTTTTTTGGCAAGAAATTCAAGAGATTGCCTAAAATCCAGCCCTTCCATTTCTTGAATAAATTTTATAGCGTCTCCGCCTTTATCGCAACCAAAGCATTTAAAAATTTGAAGTTCGGGAGAAACCATAAAGGAAGGGGTTTTTTCGTCGTGAAAGGGGCATAAACCTTTATAATTTTTACCGCCTTTTGTTAAAGGAACATATTCGTTTATTAGATTTACAATATCAATACGGGATTTAACCTCTTTTATAGTATCTTCCATACACCCCTATTTTATCACGGTTTAGCAAACCCTCGCTGACGAATAGCTTCTAAAAGCCTTTAAGGAGTTTCCTTTGAAAAAGGAGACTCCTTTGTAAGAAACTTCCTGCAAACAGTGTAACAACAGCTTCATCTACTCCCGAGGTGGTTAGCTTGTATGTTACTTCTATAGCCAAATTTTTCCGAGTAATATTGCACATAACGTATCGGTATAGCTGATGTTTAGCACATATTTTACCACTAAATTTATTAGAAATAAAGTGCTAAATATGGGTCGAGGAGCGGCAAGCGACGAGCCAGCTATACTGTGTTATGTGACCCGAGGCAAAAATGCTTTGAATATTTTGCCGAGAGCGCAACGGGGTCGACTGACGCCAAGTACCCAAGTACCTGGCGGAAGGAGAAGTTGTAATCTTTAATATTCCTTACCAAAAAAATCCTTAATACTTTCTGTGTTTAAATCAACATAATACCAATTGAAAGTAGCATTATGGTCTGTTAGCGACTCGTAAACATGGATGGTGTAAACACTACCATCAACGCTATCAACTTCAATAACTGGTTTTCCGTTAGTTGACGGAGAAGCACCATCGGGGTTAATAAATAAATTAAGCCATTCCTGTACTTCCGGTAAATTTTTGACGAGCAGTAAGGCTTTATCATTGTCTGATGGCTGTAAACTAGTTTTTTCAATTTTTTCAGTAAATGGAGTTTTATCAACAGACACAATACGATTGGATAATTGCTTAAAGTAATATAGACCGCCAATGACAATCAGAGTAAATAAAAATAGAACAGGAAGGCTTAATTTATTATTAAGGATTTTGCTTTTAATAGACATATTAAAGATTACAATTTCACATAATGTGTTGCGGATGATACGAAGGTTTTTCCTGCGAAGCGGGAAAAAATTTCGTATATCCCGCTGTTAGCCGATGTCGCGAAGCGACGAGGCAACAG
>JAHIUT010000030.1 GCA_018817085.1 Patescibacteria group bacterium
AATATTCCCGCCATAGTTCCCGTTATTTCATACATCAACAAAGTTAGTCCTATTCCAATCAAAAACTTGTTTAACGCGGTAACAATATTGGCCAAACTAAAATCCATAAATCTCTGCAATCCTTGCAAAAAAGATATTGGAATGGATAAGACCAAAGAAACTGCAAAAAACAACATAAAAAACATAAGCGCCAAAGAATTGTTAAAATTCAGAAAATTAAGGATTTGTTTATTTAAAATAAATGAAAAAACCACTGCTAAAACCCCAATTGTCGCGAATGCTTTTAGAAGCCACAAAAATAAGCTGGAAACGGTACTATACAAATTTTTAGCTTTAAGCTCTGACACTATTTTTACTATAGAAGTGTTAAAAACAAGAGAGGGAACATTTAGTATAGCAAAAAGAGAAAATAAAGAAATCAAAATTCCGTAATCAGAAACGGACAAAAGTCTGCCCGCAAAAAGCTGAAACAGGTAGCTTAGAATATTAACCACAAAACTGCCTGCCATTACCATCGCAGAACCAGCAATTAAGGGATTATTTAATTTGCTTCTCATTTTTAATTCCATTTATAATTAGGGCAGGTCTTTTAGATTCTTTTCATACCACAGTACTGTATCTTTCAATCCCTTTTCAGGAGAAAATTCAGGGTTCCAGCCAATCACACGACAAATTTTACCTATATTAGCATGAGTCTTATATTGGTCCCCAAGTCTTTGCGGAAAAATTTTAGCTTTCGCTTTTTTCCCCATAACATCCTCCACTATTTCTATCGCCTTTTTTGTGGAAATGCACTTATCCGAACCCACATTAAATATCTCTCCATTAACCTTATCCGTATTTTTTAAAAATAGCTCAAGAGCGGAGACCACATCCAAAACATAGGTAAAACTTCTAAGGTGTTTCTCACTACCCTCATATAACGGAAACTCCTCTTTCCGCAAAATGCTCTTAATCAGTCGAGGAAACAGTTTATCCGGTCTTTCCCTAGGACCGTAAATAGAAAACAACCTCGCAGAACAAGCTTGGATAAAACCCTGCCTCTGATAAGAAAGGACAAGTTGTTCCGCCGCAAGCTTTGTAACCCCATAATAAGACGCCGGAAGGGGCGCTTTGTCTTCTTCTACTGTTGCGTTTAGTCCATAAACCGAAGAGGTACTTATGTTAACAAACATCTGCAGAGACTTTGAATTTTTAACAGATTCTAAAAGGCGGTGCGTGGCAATTATATTATTCCTTATATAATCATCTAAAGAAATATCAGAGGATATTCCCGGTTGGGCGGCGAGGTGAAAAATTACATCTATATCCATAACCACATCGCTTAGATTATCCTTTGCGAGGTCTAACTCCCTTATTGACACACCCAAACTATTAAGATCTCTAGCATTAACTCTCTTTTGATTTACTGAATAATAAGGCGTGTAACAGTCTAAACCAACAACTTCATAACCCCGCTTAACAAGAAATTCCAATAGGTTGGAACCTATAAAACCAGCCCCTCCGGTTACCAATATTTTCATATTATCCTCCTTCCTATACCTACATATTCAAATCCAACTTCTTTAACTTTCTGCGGATCAAGAATGTTTCGACCATCAAAAATAACTTTAACACTAGATATTTTTTTAACTTTGTCCAAATCTAATAAAGCGAATTCCTGCCATTCAGTAAGAATACACAAAGCATCGCTTCCTTCAATCGCATCGTAAATATCTTTTGCGTAATACACCACATCATTCCCAAGAATAGTTTTTGCGTTTTGCAAAGCGGCGGGGTCAAAAACCCTAATTTTGGCGCCTTCCCCACGCAGAATCTTTATAACCTCAATCGCCACCGATTTCCTTATATCATCAGTATTGTTTTTAAAAGCCGTTCCTAAACAAGCCAAGGTTTTTCCAGACAAATTCCCAAAATAGTCTGTAATTTTTTCAACAAAAAAATATTTTTGTCTCTCGTTCACATCCATAACCCCGCGCAGTAACCTAAAATCATATTCTTGGTCGGAACTTGTTCTATACAAAGCCTCAACATCTTTTGGGAAGCATGAGCCGCCATAACCGAGACCGGCATTTAAAAAGCTTCGCCCAATTCGTTTGTCGTAACCCATACCATCTGCAACCACTTTTACATCGGCTTTTGTTTTATCACAAATTCTGGCAATCTCGTTAATAAAAGAGATTTTTGTAGCCAAAAACGCATTGGATGCGTATTTTATAAGTTCTGCCGAACGGAAATCGCTTTTTATTATGGGAACATTTAAATGCGTGTACAACGAAGCAATTTTATCCAGCGCTTTTTTGGAATCCGAACCTAAAACCACTCTATCCACATTATTAGCGTCAAAAATAGCGGTACCCTCCCTTAAAAATTCGGGATTGGACACCACATCAAATTTGTCTAAATGGACATTATCCGCAATTATCTGTTTAATTTTTTCGTTAGTCCCAACAGGAACGGTGCTTTTAGTTACAATTATTTTGTAAAAATTTAGGTTCTCGCCTATAGCATTAGCCACCGCCGAAACTGCGGTAAGGTCCGCGCTTCCGCCTTGATTTGAAGAGGTACCCACGGCAATAAATATCGTCTCGGATTTTTTAATAGCGTCTTCAACTTCTGTGGTAAAGAAAAGTCTTCCCTCCTTCACATTTCTAACCACCAGCTCTTTAAGCCCTTCTTCATAAATAGGCATACTGCCCTTTTTTAGAAGCTTTATTTTTTTCTTATCTATATCCGCGCAAATAACCGTATGCCCCCAATCCGCAAAAACAGCCCCCGTTACAAGCCCTACATAACCTGTGCCTATTACACTAATTTTCATAAAGCATAAACGCCTTTAAGGTCGTTAACTCTAACTTTTAATACATCCATCGCCATTTTTATAGAATCTCTTAACGGGTTTAACCTCTGTGTCTTAACATAAGCCCAAGTTACAGGAACTTCCTTCACCTTAAATCCTAGCTTTTTTGCCAAATACAAGACTTCCACATCAAAAGCTCCTAAATAAGCATCCTTAATTTCGGGCGCTCCTTCGCCATAAATTTTAAGATGCGCAAAAATCTCTTTAGCGGATTTTTTATTAAAAAGCTTAAATCCGCATTGCGTGTCTTCAATTCCTTTAACAGCGATTATTCTAACCCATAAATTAAAAACTCTGCCCATTAAGTGTCTATAATAAGGCTCGCTTATTCTAGAAGACCCCAACCCCTCGCGAGACGCAATAGCAATATCATAAGATTTATCGGAAAGCCAAACAAAAAGTCTTTTTATTTCTGAAATTGGGGTTGCCAAATCAGCGTCCGCAAGATATATAAATTCACCGCTAGCCTCCATAACCCCTGTCCATACTGTGGGACCTTTTCCTCTATGGGGGTTTTTTATAAGTCTGAATTTACTATTGCTTTTGCAAAAATCGGAAACAATTTTTACAGTATCGTCTGAAGACCCATCATCCACAATCAATACTTCGTAAGAATAATCATATTCTTTAAGATACGCGTTAATTGAAGACAGGGATTTAATAATATTCTTTTCTTCGTTATATGCAGGAATAACAACAGAAAGATAAATGTTCTTAGGGGAAGGTTTTTGTTTAGTTGTTTTTGTATTAGATACAGTCATAAGTTAATTGTTATCTTGCTATATTGTTATCTTGCTGTATTGTTAACAAGACAACAATATAACAGTCTATTTTCCCCTCCAAACCACTTTCGTGTACATTGTGAAATTCCAAATAAGTCCAAGTAATATACCTACAACGACAATACTTAAATATGGGAAGAGACTTTCCACATTTAAAAACTTTGTCCCTGCCACCATTACAATAGCTTGAATTGCAATAGACCCCAACGATAGAAAATTAAACATCGGAAGTTTCTTAACCAATATTTTTAAATTAACGATTTTTTTATCAGAAAATGTCCACGCATTGTTAATAAAAAAGTTGGCGAGGATTGCAATTTCCGTAGCTAAAACATTTGATAACACCGCCTTATTGTAACCTAGTATGGTAACCAATACAGACGCAAAAACAAGCTGGATAAATGCTCCTATTGCCCCCACAATACATACTTTAAAAAACCTCTCGTTTTTTCGATACCTTAAAATTAAAACCACTTTCATAGACTCCTTAAATTCCCGCAAAACATTGCTTTTGGACTTTTCTTTCTCTCTATCCACAAAGTTAATAGGAATTTCTATAGTTTTAGCCTTAAGACAAAGCATTTCGTACAAAAGGTGGATTTTATAAGCAAATGTTTTAGAAAGAATTTTTGAGAGATTTATTGCATCCAAATACCCTTTAACACGAGAGGCTTTGAACCCTGTTGTATAATCCTTAACATTTTTGGTGCCAAGAACAACTCTGGCAAACCAGCCTCCAAAAAAACTAAAAAACTTTCTGTGCAACCCCCAATTCTGGGGAACAGACCCTCCTTTTACATATCGCGAACCCAATACATAGTCGTACCCCTCGCTTATCTTTTCTAAAAATCTCGGAATATCGTTAGGATTATGCTGAAAATCCGCATCCATCTCAAAAACTACCTCCGCTTTGAGCTTCTCCATAGCGTATTTAAATCCGCGAACATATGCCGCGCCCAAACCTTGTTTCTCGCCAGTAATTAAATGAATATTTTTGTATCTTTTAATTTTGGAACGGACAATATCTGCCGTGCCATCGGGAGAATTATCATCCACAACAAGAATACTCATATTAAAATCCTTTATATTCTTAAATACTTTTTGGAGTTCTTCTAATAGAGGCCCTATATTATCCTTTTCGTTATATGTAGGAATAACAATCGTTGTATTCATAATTCAACTTTTTTATTTCCTCTCCCTTTTCTTCCGTAACCCATTTTAAAGTATCCTGCGACCAATTAAATGTATCGGAATAAAGTTTATTGAAGAAACTCTCAAAATTATACAACATAGAAACCTTTTCTTCCACAAACTTAAAAATCCCAAGAGCTTTGTCAATAATCTCCCCTGCTTTGTTTAAAGAAGTTTTCGCCTCTTCAAGAGATGTTTTGGCGGTTTTTATCTCCATACTTACTTTGTTAAGGACATTTAAGGCAGAAACATTTTTTGCAAACGCAAAGGTGAAAAAAAGAGCGCCTATTATTATAAAGCAAAGCGGGCTTCTCATAATATATTAAGCGAAAAAGCAAAAAGAAGAGTCACCAAAACGGCGATTAAAATATATTCATATACAATATGCCAATATAAACGAACGCGGATTAAATGGTAAATTGTTCCCCAAATAACATAAGAAATTGATACCACAATTACAACCAAAAACTGTTTGTAAGGATTAAAACGGAAAAAGGAATAGAAATAAGCTCCTAAAGCGAGGATTGTAAATAATGCGAGATATTCTATTATCGTTAAGTATTTCTTATCCATAACACTCGTCATTGCGAGGGCAAAGCCCGAAGCAATCTCATTAAGGTTGCTTCGTCGTCACTTTGTTCCTTCTCGCAATGACACCCACCTTTTAAAGGACAATCCCCGCATTGGCGTACCAAACTCCAACTAAAGCTATTATTAAAAACAGCAAATGGACTAGGGTATTACCCGTAAGTCTTAAAACATTGTTTCTTTTAACATACCACATATCCAAAGCTAAAAGTAAAGTTAAAAACGCTCCTAAAGAAAGAGAAATCCCTCGCGAAGCGCTAAATATATCTAAAGCGGGAAGTATTTCTCCCGTTTGTTCTACTGCGGGCGCGGCGGGGATGGATTCTCTTTCTATAATCTGTATCCCTTCTGTTTTAGCGCTTGTGGGTTCTATAGAAGCGGTGTATTCGGGAAACTTGCTCTTGCCAAACATTTGGACCACTAATGTGGTCTCATGCCCATCTAAAACACCGTTTACCACCGCAAAACCGATATCCTCATAATTTGAACTTAATAAGTTGTCTCTGTGAGTAGGCGACTTAAACCAAGCTTGAACAACAGAGCTAGAGTTATTAAAATCCCGCGCCAAATTTTCGCCGGCATAAATGTATTCATAACCACTACTAACAATAAAATCCCACGGCTCTTTTCCGCTGGGCGACACATGCGCCCAATAATCCTCGGCAAACATATTTTGGGCTTTTTCATAAGCCGCTTGGGAAAGGCGTGTATTTAATTCTAACGGTTTTTCGTTATTCTCGGCTCTTGTTTTATTTGTGTATTCCAAAAGGTCTTGTGTAGTAACATTGGACGCAAAACCTAAAACTTTTGGAAACCGCGCGCTTGCGGGAGAGATTACTAAAATAGTAAGAGAAATAAAAATTATATAACTTAAAAGCGCGGGGTGCGACAAGAGCTTGGCTCGTTTTTTATGTTCTTTGCGAGGCAGGAAATGGGCAAGAAACGAATTCATAGAAAAATTATACTACAAACAGGTGTTCTCGTCATTGCGAGAAGAGAGCCGTAGGCGAACGACGAAGCAATCCTGATGGAAATTGCTTCTCCCTCGCTAAAGCTCGGTATCGCAATGACACTGTGGCAATAACCGTGAGTAGTTACCTAGTCCTTCCTATACATAAAAAACCCAATACCTCCCATTCCAAAAAGTATTAAAGCCACCCACCAAAAATCCCAAACTGATTTGGAGGGTTTCACCTCTTTATCCACCGTATTTTCTAAAGCCAAAACACTCCCCTTCAAATCACCGCTTTCTTTAGGAACGATGTTCTCCGTTTTAGTTTCCTTTAGCGTTGGAACCTCAACTTCCTTAACCTTCTCTTCAACTCCCAAAACCGCTCCCTGTGGAATTTCCAAATTCGGAATTTCTTCAACAACCGTTTCGTCTTCCTCCTTGGAAGGTTTGGCGGAAATACCCTCGGCGGAACTATTATTGCCCGCCGTATCAAACACAATTACATAATAATAGTAAGTGGTGTCATTATCCACATCTTCATCATCATAACTTCTTTCACTTGAAGAAACTTCCGCTAACCTAGTTTCGGGGTTTGGGATAAATTTTTTATTTTCGCTTTTGTATATTCTGTAATAGTCCACATCAAAACTTGCCGATTTATCCCATTCTAAAACTACAAGAGAATCCGAAACGGACGCTCTTAAATTATCCACGGGTTCGGGACTCTCGGTATCCGTTAAAAACACTTCCACATCTTTTGAGGCAATGGACGAGATATTTCCCGCATTATCCCAAGATTTACAATAAATGGTATAAACCCCCTCTATTGGGGTAAAAGAGTAATTCCAAGTATCCGCGCCACTGGCAAGGACCCAGCCTTCTGTTAAACCAAAACTTGCGCCATTCCAATATTTGGTTTCACCTAAAGGAGTAACTTCCTTAATTTTTACCTCCACTTTAGAAAGCCCAGATACTTCGTCACTTGCGGTACCGCTTATAGCGCCATCCCACCCATCATCCTCATAATAATCTAATAACGGAAGCGCTATATTTACAGCTGGTTTTGTTTTGTCAATTTTTATTGTATTACCCGAAGTTTTAACATCTTCAGAATTACCCGCGGCATCGGTGGAAAAATATTTCAAAGTGTAAATACCGCCCGCAGTTACAGAAAAAGAATTTCCAGAATTGGATAGGGTAGTAGGCTCCGTACCATCCAAAGTGTAGTAAGTATTACCGCATAAAAAATTGTCCGCACAAACTAACTCTACAGAAAAATCGTCTTTATGCCAAAAAGAATCTAATAATGAATCTGTGGTAGTTGGGGAAACACTGTCTATAGTTACAACCCACGGACCAGACCAAGCGCTACAATTATTTAGGGAATCGCAAGCCTGTACCTGCCAATTATAAATTCTATCCGCGCTTCCGGTAGCATTGATAAAAGAGTTTGTACCAGTAGAGACTGGACCATATGCCCCGCCTGTCCAAGAACTCTTGTACTTGTACACTACAGGAATACTAGGGTCGGAAACATCCTCCCAATCTAAAATCGCCACGGACGGTTTAACGGAAGAACCATCCGCGGGAAAAACCAATCCGGGCACTGGAGGCGAAGTGGTGTCGTCCCCACCATTAGAAAAACCTCTAGTAGGAGTTGCAAAATTAGTTACCGTACCGGTAGAATTTCCGTTAGGATAAAATCCCCAGGAATGCCCTGTACCCGGATGCCCCACATAAGTAAGCAAGGATGCTATGGACAAATCCGGTTTATACAAAGTAACGGATGTTTGGTAATGTTGCAAATCAAAACCAAATTTATTTGCGCCAAACCCTTTTTCCACCACAAAATATCCCCTTGCAGATATGGTTGTTCCCGCTGTAAAAACAAGTTTTGGACCACCTAAATCTAGGAAACTACTATTATTGAGTATCCACCCGCTAATATCAATAACCGTATCGTTAGGATTATAAAGCTCGGTCCAATCAATATCGTCCACAGGGTACGGAGAAACTTCGTTTACAATAGGAGATAAGACTACAGCGCTAACGCGATTGGCAAAAAACACAACACCAGCGGAAAAGAGCAAAATTGCCAAAAAAACCTTTAGATATACACGCTTTGAACGGACAGGTAATGATGTTATATTTATAGTATAAGGAAAAATTTTGAATATGGCAATAAAAACTTTAAGAGATATAGAAGTTTTGGAAAACAAAAATGTTCTTGTTCGTGTTGACTTTGATGTCCCTTTTAATAGTAATGGGCAGGTAGCAAATACAACAAGAATAAAAGCCTGCCTGCCAACTATAAAGTATCTCTTGGAAAAAGGAGCAAAAGTGACGCTTTTAACAAAACTTGGTCGCCCCAACAATGGCGTTAAAATATCAACAGAAGTATTGGCGCCTTTACTTGCGCAATTGTTAAATACTAAAGTTTCATGGTTTCCTAACATAAGCTTCTCACCTAACTTAGGAAACTTAATTCTCCTAGAAAATGTTCGCTTTTACCCCGAAGAAGAAAAACAGGATACCGCGTTTGTTAAAGCGTTAACTGCGCCTTATGATTTATATGTGAACGAAGCGTTTGCTATGTGCCATAGAAAAGATTCTTCAGTAAGTTTAGCGCCAAAATTTCTGCCCAGCTTTGCAGGTTTTAGATTAATTAAGGAAATAGAAACGCTAACCAAGCTATTAGAAAACCCGCAAAGACCGTTTATTGCAATAATTGGGGGCGCAAAACTAGAAACCAAAATTCCCGTAATTGAAAATTTAGCTCATATCTCCGATAAAGTGCTAATTGGCGGCAAACTCTCTCTTGAATTAAGTCCTAAATTACTTAAGTTACCCAACATACTTAACTCTCAAGATTGGGTAGAAAGAAAAGACGTTGGTCCTCAAACCATTGCTTTATTTAAAAGCGAAATTGCGAAGGCAAAAACCATTGTGTGGAACGGGCCAATGGGAATGTTTGAGGACGAAAAATACGCCAAAGGAACCGAGGAAATTGCGCGCTACATTTCTAATTTGGACGCTTTCAAAGTAGTTGGCGGGGGAGATACTATCGCCGCTATAACAAAAGCGGGGGTTTTGGACAAAATGGATTTTGTTTCTACAGGAGGGGGTGCAATGCTCACCTTTCTTTCTGGAAAACCTATGCCGGGCATTATCGCTTTGGAACAGAGCGAGGTTTGCTGATATTCGGTTCTCCGCCATATTCCGGCAAAATCAAGTCCCGCCAAGACTTTATATTTCCGTAAGCATAGTTAAACGCGTTGGCGATGGAGACGCCCACTTTAAGCCCGGTAAAGGAACCGGGTCCCTTGTTAACATCAATTCCTGAAATATCGTTAATAGAGATATTATTATCTTTTAAGATTTTTTTAATAAGAACAAACTCGTCCTCCACACCCGCAATTTCGGCAAAAACTTCAGAATCTTTAAGAAGTTTAACTACTTTGGTATCCCTTTTTGCTGTATCTAAATATAATTTATAATTCATAGCTTAAAACTACCCTCGTGAGATGGTAGATGAAACTTTCCCCGCACACAGCAGGGCTTGCTCGGCAAGGAATTACAGCAAACCACCTGCGTAAGCGGGTGGTTGTTGATATTTCATACCCATATCCCGTAGTACAAGGAGTCTCCTTGGCAAAGGAGACTCCTTTGTCTATAGGACGGTTATTCCGCGAATGTTCTCGGAAACAAACTTAAACTCAACTTTTAAAGCTTTTTTAGGTAAATACCCTTCCATTTTTTCTGGCCATTCTATTAAACTAATCGTGTCTTTATCCCCCAAAAATTCTTCCAAACCCAAATCCACAAGTTCACTCAAAGAGTTTATCCTATACAAATCAATGTGGACGATTTTAGGTCTTTTTCCATAAAACCTTACAAAAACAAAGGTTGGACTTTGAACTCTACCCTTTATCCCAAAACCCTCAACAAAGCCTTGGACAAAAGTGGTTTTGCCACTTCCCAAATCTCCGTATAAAGCTAAAACTTCGCCACCTTTAAGTTTTTTGGCTAAGTTAAAAGCCAATTTTTTAGTTTCTGCGGCAGAATTTGTGAAAATTTCCATATAGATAAAAAACCTAAAAACGCCCCTGTTAAATCAACCAAACTATCTTCAATTCTACCATTTCTCCCGGGAACAAATCGTTGGTGAAATTCGTCCGAGAGAGAATAAAAAATTACAAAGATAAAACTAGCAAATATCCTTTTGTTAAAAGCCCTGTAAGCAAAAATAAAAAGGACGGAATACTCCACAATATGAACACTTTTATGAATTATAAAATCCACCAAAGGATTTCTTGATACGCTTGCTCCGGGAATAGATGACCCCGCAAATATTAAACCGCACCATAAAACCAAAGGAAAATATTTATTTTTAAAAAACGCAATCAATCCAAGAAGTATAACACCAAAACCTCCCACTATTAACTTTATACCATTATTACTTTTCGTATTGTTATTGTCATCAGTGTTGATTATATCTTCCTGCGCTTCTACAACTCCACCTTCTGGCGCGTATTCCTGTATCTCAAAAGTTTCAGGGATTTTGACATCGGGGTTAGCTGTGTTTGCAGACTGCGCGGACAATACTTGTCCAACAGATTCTGTTTGGATAGCCTCTGCTTCTGTTTCCGCTTCCTCTTCTTCCTCTACCACAACTTCATCTTCAACAATTTCGTTTTCTTCTCCCGGTGTTGTGGTTTTTGTTAGTTTAAATTCCCCATCGTCCAAAGCGTACGAATACCCCGTTTGGCAGGTCTCGTAACTTGTTTCGTCCACCAAATCCCCATTGGGATTAAGCAAACGGACGGAATCCCC
>JAHIUT010000031.1 GCA_018817085.1 Patescibacteria group bacterium
ATTTTAAGTTTTCGAGCATTGCTTTTACTTTTATTCCCCTAAATTCTTCTGGATATTTATCAATATCAATACTATCTACTTTTTTATTAATAAGTCTAAATCGCTCTTCATATTCTGGTAACTTTGTGGCTAAAGCCGAAGATATTCGAACCATATCCGACATACCGGCAGTTTCAGTCGAAAAATCCTCGGAAGAACCCCAACCCTTAAAATCCAAATTCGGTATAGAACCTTCAAGAGAACCAAGCAACTCCACGGAGGTATCTAGAATATCTAAAGATAAAGAAGATATAGTCTTTGCATCTTTAGCGTAAGCCCCAAAATAAGGAAAAAAGGAAAACATACTAATTTTAGATGTGTTTTTATCCAATATCTCCAAATCTTCCCGAAAGTACTCAAGCTCAAAAACTAGCGCGTCCAAATCTTGAGTCATCATAGCAACTTTAATAGGCTTAATTTTTTTGGGAAATTCTTTTAAACTTGATGCAATAGATAAAAGAGGGGCAACTAGAAATATATACAAAAAAACCATTACTGTTCCCGCCAAAATAATAAAAGTTACTTTCTTCTTATTTTTATTACAATATTTTTTAATAGTCTTTAACATATAAAACCTTATCTAAAAATAGTACCTTTCAACCTCATTCCATTTTATAAAAAATTCTGTATCTCAAATCGGAAACTTTTTTCTCTTTAACAGCCACACCAAATTCTCCTACAAACCTGGATTCTGCCACTTGCATAGTTATAGTTTTGGTTTCAGGGTCCCATTCAAATGGTAAGTTTGAATAAACCATCTGTTTGATATCAGGATAATCCTTATCTGGTAAACCCTCAATCCTTATCCGATATGTACCTTTAAACAAATACCAAAACCGCACACTGTGACAATTAAGCCCAGCGGTCCTCGCCCAGGGACCAATCTTGGGATTATTTGGAACCTGCTCACTATTCTCTATATAACGAGTATGTTGCATTGCATAGCAAGGAGGAAACATGTAAGTATCTTTCAGAGTTGCCATATTAAATGTCGATGAATAGGGAGAGTAGTAATGTGACATGTCCTTAAATGAAACCTCATAATTAAGCCTTATATCTTTAATGGGCCCCTTTAACTTTGTTACCCCAAACTGATTTTCTATTAATGAGTCCAATTCTGTGTTCCATGCAATACCTAGATATTTTGCTGCAAAAAGCTCTGTGTAGTGCGCATAGTATGAAATCAATCCAGGAAAGCGGTATTCTGTACCATCAGTATAACTATTAATAAAAGCCACTAAGTTGTGGTATGACTTATCAATATTTCTATCAGTATAAAGAGGTCGGATATTCCATACCGGCCACAGTAAATAGGAAACTTCTTGATTTTTCTCCTCTACAATATTTTCAAGAGTGAAATTCTTAACATAATCCGTGTATCCATTAATCCACGCTACTTTTTTAAACCCATCTTCGGGGCTAATGTTTTTCTCACTAAGAAAATCGGCAACACTCTCATATGACATTTTCAAGCCGCCTTTCTCCGGATAATTGGTTTTTACTAAATCAATGACTAAAAATACCCTTAATAACCACGAAAACATAAAAAGAGCAAGGAAAAAAATTGGGAGCTTAAGCTTAATCTTGTGTTTATATTGTATTATAACCTCAATTAGCTTTTCTATAGCAGTACTAAAAAACATAATGCCCAAAAACCCTAGAGGCGCGCCCCATCTAGACCAGTGAACAACTCTCGAAGATACCCCCAAATAGTAAGAAATAAAACATATAAACAAGATAATCTCTGTCATAATGTATACATTGCCATCTCTAAAAGATTTAAAGGTAATCTGACCTTTTACCTTTGTTATAAAATCATAAAAAAGACTTTTCCCTTTCAGTTTGCACGCCAAAACAAGCAAGGTTAGGATAACTAACAAAGAGGTTAAACCAATATACTCCACAAAAAAGTCATATATGTAGACCGCCCAACTATTGTATGTTTGACTGGGGTATGCAAAATCAAACTTGGTGCCTTGAACTATAGTATTTTTCAATGTATACCAAAAATTACCAACAACAAAAGGACGCGGTATAAATTTTACCCATAAAACAATAGTTCCCAAAATTGTTCCCATACCATAGAGGACCATCCAATACACATCTAGCAACCCTTTTTTATCTTCAGAACGCCTATACCAAAGAAACGGCCCTATCGTGTTAAGTAAGAAAAGAGGGGCCATGAGAAATATAGATTTAAGATTAGTAAATGTTCCGAGAAACAAGAACAGAGTATTAAGTAATAAAAACATAAGTATTGAGGATCGCTTTCTATGTAATAAAAAGGATAAAACCATAAAATTAAGAAAGACAAAAATCAACATTGAATCGGAATTAACTCTTAAAAAACGCTCAAACATCCCGAGGGATCCGAAATACAAAACGGCGAATATTACAGATCGGATTTTTATTCTTTTATCTTCCCTTTGTAAGATTAAAGTCCCTAATATGAATGCTAAAATATAGAGAATAAAACCAAATACCTTCCCAAAATATTCTGTTGCCAGTGTGGGATCCCCCTGCGGAAAATTAACACCAGAATCAGTGACCGTATTGATAACAATAAAAAAAGCGGACAGTACATATTCCGTAAGAGCAACATGTACATAGTTATGTAGTTCTTTCCCTCCCATAATTCTGAAAGCATTAAGATAAAATTGATGTTCGTCTGCGTGTGGTTTTATATTAGAAAGTATTGGAACAGTGAGAAGAGTGCCTATTAAAACAATTAGCACCAACAGCCCCATATTCAAAGTTAATCTTGTTTTCGTTTCTTCTTTTTTCATTATTGTAAAAAATACTTTTTTATTAAATCCGATACACATTCTACATCATTTTTTGTAAGTTCGCTGTGCATAGGCAATGAAAGAATTTTTTTACACATACCTTCAGTAATAGAAAGGCTATTTTTATGTACCTGTATTTCTTTATAAGACTGTTGCAAATGTATCGGAACAGGATAGTGAATCTGCGTATTAACACCTTTTTTCTTTAAGAATTTTTGAATGCTGTCTCGTTTATCTGTTGCAATCGGAAATAAATAATAATTGTGCCTTCTGGGATCAACAACACTATTCCTTGGTGGAAGAGAAATTGGTAAACTTTTTAAGTTTTCAAAATAGAGCTCCGCAAATACACTTCTCCTTTGATTCATTTCATCTAAATATTTTAGCTTGACCCTAAGTATTGCAGCCTGAATCTCATCCAATCTACTATTGGTTCCTTTGATCTTATAATAGTATTTACTCGTTTCCCCATAATTACGAAGCGATCTGATTTTTTCCTCCAATGTTTTATTGTTAGTGGTAATAGCGCCACCATCTCCATAAGCCCCAAGATTTTTTGTGGGGTAAAAGCTAAAACACCCCAAATCACCAAAAGTGCCTGCTTTTTTTCCATGGTATTCTGATCCATGTGCCTGACACGCATCCTCTACAACATGTATTTTATATTTTCTAGCTATGTTCATAATTTTATCCATTTCTGCCATATATCCATTAAGATGAACTACTATTATTACTTTCGTTTTTTTTGTGATGGCTTTTTCAATTTCATCGGGATTAATATTATAATCTTTCTCATTTATATCCACAAAAATCGGCGTTGCCCCAACTGCGGATATTGAAAGAGCCGTAGCGATAAATGTATTAGCCACAGTAATTACCTCATCCCCCTTAGCGATTTCAAGAACATCAAGAGAAAGTTTTATTGCTTCCGTACCGGATCCAACAGTTACTGTGTGTTTAACATTGTTATAATATGAAAATTCCCGTTCGAAACCTTCTACTTCCTTTCCAAGGATAAACCAACCACTGTCAACCACTCTTTGTATAGAGCTTTCTATTTCGCTCCTATACCTTTTATGAAGCTTTTTTAGATCTTGAAATGCAATGTTTTGGCTATTTTTCCCATTCATACGGAATATTGTAAAACCCTTTTATACACTCTAAATCGCTAGTCTTTTTTATTGCCCTTGCTGGGTTTCCTACTACAACCGAACCTGCTAATACATCCTTTGTTACCACACTACCTGACCCAACTAACGCACCTTCCCCTATAGAAACTCCTGGAAGTATTGTAGAGTTCGCTCCAATTTTTGCCCTTTTACTAACTACAGCTCCCCCCACACATTCTAAATATCTTGGACATCTTGGGTGTAGATCATCTGTAAAAATTACATTTGGTCCAAGAACAACACCATCCTCTAGCGTTACCCCTTCTAAAAAACAATTTGCGTGTATTGAAACTTTATTTCCTATTTTATTTCTAGGAAATATCTGACTTCCACTGTGTATTAGAACATCATTTCCAATCTCATTCAACTCACGAATTACCACATTGTGCCCGCACTGAAAATTGTGCCCAATCGTAGAATTACCATATATTACTGTATTTGTTCTGATAAAAACATCCGAGCCCATTACAAGTTTAGATTTTCCTAAACCTTCTCCAAAAGGGGGATAACCCAACACAACACCGTTGTCTATTATTGACCTATCTCCAATAATAACTCCCGGGTAAATTCTTGCTTTGCTAATAGATTTATATTTCATCGTTTTTTAGAAATTAAATCGTAACGGAATGTATCTTCTGGACTCCATTCCTTATCTGAATAATTTAATAATGAAGCGTAGTTACTCAAAGATCGGAATGTATGCGCCGTATTAGACGCAACATATATTCTTTGATACTTATTATCGCACCCATTAATTATAAATTGTTTTCTCTTTTTCGTTTTAACATCTTCCAATGTAACTTCAAGTACTCCATCTACAACACCAAACCACTCGTGCCAATTTTTATGGTAGTGATTGCCTCTAACAACATTCTTACCTTTAAATGTCACAAAATAAATTTGCCCAAAGATTCTTTTGCTTTTAGGAAGATCTTTAGATTGCAAAAAAACAACCAAATCCCCTCGATCATCTTGGTATTTGAAAGCATCTTTTATATGTAAATTCATATTTTTACTCTACTTAACTTTACCAGTTATTATTTTTCTTTCTAGGCCTTTTTTTGAAGAGTTTATTAATTTGAATAAAATTTCAACAGTTATAGCATAAGCATCAACAAAACTTATTATTGGATGAAATAACCAAATTATCTCCCCATCCAGTATCCATCCAACAACACCTCGTATTGTAGGTAACACTAAACTAAATGCATATAGAGGGTAAATAAACATTTTAAATCTCTGTCTAGATGTTAGATATTTTCTTCTAACATTTATCCCATAATTTTCAGCATTTAGGCCATTTCTCGTTGCCCACCTCTGTTTTCGAATCAAATTTTTTAAGTTATCTCCACGGTCGTGGATCAACTCTATACCATGCGCATACACTATTTTTTTACCAGAATTGATAAGTTCTATTATAGGTAATATATCGTCATACTCATGTTTTCTATCTCGTACTACATTTCCTCTTACTGTAAAACCTTGCGCAAAAGCGATGATTGGTTTAACAGGATTAGACAAAAAGTCATAAACATCGTATGTTTCAGTTCTGACTACTGTTTTATAAATCTTGTGAAATGTACGCCCATTTGAGGCATAACCATAAACGAAATGGTTAAATGAGTCAGTAAAGGTATTTCTGTATTTAGTTATTAAAGAGTAATCCTTATTGCTTACATGTATTGGAAACGCAACATCTATATCCTTATTATCAAATATCCGTACCATCTTCTCTATACCCGCTCTATCCCGAAAAAAGTTATCTGCGGCCATAATCATAAAAAGATCACCAGATGCGTTTTTCATACCCAATGAAACCCCGGGTTCTGCTAATTTTTTCTTATTATGTAAAATTTTATTAGTATACTTTTTGGCAATATTAACTGTGTCGTCAGAAGACCCGCCATCTGAAATAATAACCTCTATATTTGAATAAGTCTGGGAAAATACTTCTAGCAAACACCTTTCAATATCGTTGCCGTTATTGTAAGTGGGTATAATTATAGATACCTTAAGATTTTTCATATTGATTACTTTTATACCAATTTACAGTTTCTCGCAACCTTTCCTCTAAATTATGGTTAGGGGACCAGCCTAATTGAGAATTTATTTTACTCCAATCTACAGCGTATCTTCTATCATGTCCCGGTCGGTCTTTTACAAACGCAATACTGGAATCATCTTTACCCATAAATTTTAAAATGAGTTTGATAATCTCCAAATTAGAATATTCCTTATCTTTTTGTCCGCCAATACAATAGGTCTCTCCTATCCTCCCTTTATGAATAATTAAATCCAAAGCAGAACAATGATCGTCCACATAAAGCCAATCTCTCACATATTTACCATCCCCATAAACTGGGATCTTCTTACCTTCAATTAAATTGATAATAGTTACAGGTATAAACTTTTCTGGATATTGAAAAGGACCAAAATTGTTACTGCAATTTGATATTGTAATAGGTAAGTTATGAGTATGAAAATATGCTCTTACCAAATGATCGGACGCTGCTTTAGAAGCAGAATAAGGAGAACGGGGATCGTAAGGTGTGTCCTCATTAAACTTTTCTTCTGAACCAAGAGCTAATGCCCCAAAAACTTCATCAGTAGATATATGATGAAATCGTTTTACTTTATTTTCTAACGCAGAATCTAATAAAACCTGTGTACCTAGAACATTGGTAACTATAAAAGGCGTAGAATCTACAATAGATCTATCCACATGAGACTCTGCCGCCAAATGCGCCACTACATCCACTCCCAACATTAGACTATTAACAAGCTTTTTATCACAAATATCCCCTTCAACAAATTTATAATTGGGGTTATCAGATATATCCTTAAGGTTATCAAGATTACCTGCATAAGTAAGTTTATCCAAATTAACAACTTTATCCTTAGGATATTTTTTAAGCCAATATCTTATAAGATTGGAACCTATGAAACCAGCCCCGCCTGTGATTAATAAATTCATTTTTATAATAAATCCACTACACAATTATCTCCCACAAGAAAGTTGTGTTCTCGGGGAAGTCCGTTCTTATTTCTTGTTACAGTAGCAAAATTACCAATAAGAGAATCCCCTATTCTACCTTCAACCCCCTCAATAACAGCGCTTTTTAAAACCATAGAATTTTCAATTTCAGAATTAATTACACTAGATTCATGATATATGGAAGTATAGGGTCCTATAAAAGAATCTTGTATCACACAATTTTTCCCTATAACAACAGGCCCTCTTATTTTAGAATTGATTATTCTAGTACCTTTTTCAATTCCTACATCCCCCACAATCGTGGATTTTTTATCAACTTCCCCTTCAATCTTTCTTCCATCAAATTCGTCAAGCACAATTCTGTTCACATCTATTAAATCTTTCATTTGCCCAGGGTCTTTCCACCACCCAGATATTTTGCAAGTTAGGACTTTATAATTGTGATCCAAAAGGTACTTAAAAGTAAAAGGAATTTCAAGCTCTCCTCTTTCAGAGGGCTTTATTTTATCCTTACCTTCAAAACATTCAAATATATGGTGATCGGCAAAATAAATTCCTGGAACGCAATATTTATGAGGCGGGTTTTTTGGTTTTTCTTTGTAGTCAATTAGATTTCCTTTTTTATCAAAATAAGGAACACCCAACCGCCAATTTTCCTCGTGCTTTAATATCGTGACTAGACCATTAGCATTGCTATCCAAAAACTTTTTAAGCGGTTTTTCTATACCGCTCTTAAAGATATTGTCCCCTAGATGAAAAACAAATTTGGATTTTCCCAAAAAATCTCTAGCTACATAAATTACATGCGCCAATCCTCCCGGATAAGGCTGGATTATATATTTTATTTTTACCCCCCATTTACTCCCTGCACCTACAACATTCCTAACCTCCGCCCCGGATTCGGGAGGCACAACTATACCAATGTTTTTAATACCCGCGTTTGCCAATGTTTCAATAGGATAAAACAACATAGGCTTATTTGCGATAGGGATTAGATGCTTATTTTGCGTATGCGTAATAGGTCTCAACCTAGTACCTCTGCCACCTGCGGCTATCAGCCCTTTTATTTCCATAATTACGATTTTATCACAAATTACAATCTTCTTGGGACAGAATTTTGGCAATTGAGAACTTGTGCTTTAAACGAAATATTAAAAAATATCCAAATTTATGCACATGCCGATTGGTAAAAACATCAACGGTGTAATGGGCAAAGAGGGATATGGAAAAAACGGCGAATATGGGGTTTTTGGTAAACACAAAAAGGATTAAAAAAACTAAAACATATTCCCACCCGTGAAAAATTATAACTACCCTCTTCCACTTATTAAAGAACTCCCCGCTAAAAAAGCTTTTCAAATCAATTTTTAACCCTTCCGCCAAAAAATAATCCAACAAATGGTCCACATCCACAAAAAAAGCCACCACTATTGCAAGTATGCTGTACCTAATATCTCCAAAGAACATATAGACAACTAACGCCGCAACCAAAGCGGCAATTAAATGAAAAACTTCCGTTTTTAAAGTGTATATTATTCTATTTCTCATAATTTCCATCATAATTTTAAGCTTTTATTTCTCTGCCGGGAAGTTTTGAATTCACGGACGAGAAAAGCTGAGAACTCATTGCCTTTATAGAGTGTATCCAAAATTTTGGGTTCAGCAGACTCCTCTTTTGATCTTTGTCAAAATCCATTAAATGGGCAATCAATTTTCTTGCGGCCATAAAAAAGAATTTTACATCCGTTACACTCCTTATGGACAAAATTTTTCTTATGATAAATTTAGGGGTAAAAAATGCGCTGTAAAGCTCTTGCGTTAATTCCATTATTTGCTCTTTAGACATAGGGGTTTTCATAACGGGTTTTCGCATATCATAATCATCATAATTTTCTGTTAATAACCAGTTATTTTCTTTGCACTCTTTCCACAAAGCCGTTCCGGGATAAGGAATAACTATAGTTGCCTGCATAGTACTAAAATATCCTTTATCAAAACATTCTCTGGCAAGCCGTATAGTTTCCTTGGCATCCTTGTAACTTTCCCAAGGATACCCAAGCATTACCGTAGCGTGAACTTCAAGACCGGCTTGAGACGCAATTTTCGCTCCCTTTTTTATATCCTCAACTTTAATTCCTTTATCCAATTTATCCAAAGTTTTTTGGTTTGCGCTTTCCATTCCATATAAAAGCCATCTAAAATTAGCTTTTTTCATAAGAGCATACATCTCTTTATCTAAAGCGTTAAACCTCATATTGCAACCAAATACCACTTTTTTGTTATATCCACTCTCAATTAAAAGCTCGCAAAATCTTTTGAGTTTAGGACCAATAAACATAGTGCCAGCGTCGTCAAAAATTTCACGGACTTTGTATTTGTCCACCACATATTTCACTTCCTCAAAAAGCCTTTCGGGCGAAAAACTGCGGTAGCTTCCGCGCGGATTTAACACTTGGTCCCAAACACAAAAAGTGCAACGATTCCACCAACAATCCCGCCCGGAATACATATAAGTTGCGGGTTTGTATTTGTAATTTCCATTTTCATAAGCGTACAGTTTCCATTTAGTTAAGTCGCGGTCTATAAAAGGCAAATCGTCTAAATTATGAGAAAGGGACAATGGACCGCTGTTTGCAATTTCTAAAGCTGGGGACACTTTATCTATTGCAAATGGTTTTTGTTTTATGGATTTATCCGAAATTTTCCAATAAACTCCGCCTTCAAGTTTTGTTTTTGAGGTTAAGTGGTCAAAAAAGTTTTTTAAGACAAAATCGTAATCCCCGCCAGTTATAATATAATCAACGGGACAATTTTTAAAAGACTCCAAGGGGTTAAAAGTAATGTGGTCGCCAACAAGTATTGTTTTGAGATTTGTCCGCCAGCTGGCGGATTGAGTTTTGAGATTTTTGATTATATCCCAATGAAATTTTATAACAGGGGCTTTAGTTTCCATAATCAAATAATCGGGTTGGATTTTTTTTAGCTCTTTTTCCCATTCAGATAAACTTTTCTTTTCGGCAATACCGTCCATCCAATACACTTTATGTCCTGCTTCTTTTAATAAAGTAGCGGCATAAGCGGGTACCATAGGATAAATGTAGGTAGGACTATTAAAATACTGAAACTGACGGTTTTGAGATAAAAGAGGTGTGCCTTTACCTGTTTCAATAGGAGGATATCCAATAACAATTTTCAGCATAAAAATATAATACCACAATTTGTTTCATTAGGGTGCGTACCCCTAAATACAAATCCTTGTCATTCCGTGCTAGCCTGCCCGCCTCTGGAGGGACACGAAATCCAGACATTTCTTTCCTAGATTCCAGCTTTCGCTGGAATGACGGTGGAACAAAAACACCCCTTTTTTGTCCTGTCCACAAGACCCCTGTTATTAAGTAACTACTCGCGGTTATTGATACAAAGTCATTGCAATCCACCATACAACGCGTCATTGCGAGGAGGAACGAAGTGACGAAAGGGCAAAAAAAGAGCCTTTGCAAAGCGCTAAACATACACGCTCCGCAAAGGCTTACGAACATACTATTCGGCAATAATCTCCGCAACTCGTTCGCAAACGAGACGGAGTGACTTGGCGAGAACCCACGGAAACAGAATTTCCGCAATTCCGCCAATGGAACTGGGACGATATTCCACCACAAAATCCCCCTTAAACCCCTCTTGGACAGCATATCGCAAAAGGACTTCAAGGTTTGTTTTCTCCCCCGCCACAAACTTTTTCCACTCCAAACCGTTCCACGCTTGCACATGGATAAGCGAAGTATGACGCAAGAGAACCGCAAAATCAGCGTCCAAAAGAGCTGATGACAGGAGAAGAGCCAACCTACCAAAGCGCCCACTCCGCCGAAGATAAACAAGACGGGACCGCCAAGAATACAGCCCCACACCAACGACTCCAATTTGTCCTTGGGGTTCGGTCCAGTAACATCAAAAAAACGCATTCCCCCCTCCTTTGCGCGATGAATCGCGCCGTTACAGATTAACCATTGACAACATTGTTACTATATTACCACAGACTATAAGATTATGCAAATTTCATTAGGGATTTCATTAGGGATAGACCCAATTTGGGTCTATCCCAAATTGGGTCTATCCCTATTTGAGCTTTTTGTCCATTAAGCCTAAATCTAGTTCAGGATGACGAGAAGTGGGGTATGGTAAAATTAGTGGTAATGAACAATGAAACTTACAAAATCTCAAAAAAAATATCTTAAAAAGAACATAAAACTTAAAAGCATTCAAGATATTTCCACCCGCCTTAATGTACCTGTGGACGACCTGGAAGAATATCTAAAAGAAGTTTGGGGCAAAGAAAAATTTAACGCCCTAAAAAAACCCAAGGAGGACATACTCCCCAAAAGTAGCAAGTACGATAAAAAACTCGTATTCTCGTTTTTGGCTTTTCTGGTTTTTGTTTGCTACATAAATTCTCTAGGAAACGATTTTGTGTCGGACGATATTCCTATCATAAGCGCCAACCCGGAAATAAACCAACTATCTTACATTTTCGGACCGCTTATTTTTAACATAAGAAATTTCTCCATATTTTTAATCAATAAACTATTTGGCCTTAACCCTATGCATCTTAGACTAGTTGATATCTTACTGCACTTAGGGACTAGTTTTATGATTTTTATTTTAGTTAGCATTTTAGTATCCGAAACGGTTGGGTTAATAACCGCAAGCATCTTTGCCACTCATCCCTTAATGAGCGAAGCGGTATCGTGGATATCGGGAGGACCTTATGTGTATACAGGGTTCTTGATTAGTTTAATGCTTTATTTTTATTTAAAAGGCAAAGAGAATAAAAGATTTTACTACCTTTCCTTGCTCTCTTTTGCTGTGAGCGTTAACATTCTTATACATTCAGCTCCATTAGCCTTCTTAATCCCCGCCTTGGAAATAAGTCGCGGGAAAATAAAAACTTGTTGGAAGAAAACCATTCCCTACCTTCTGATAATTTTAGGTCTAATCCCAATTTCTATATCTATGGCAAAAACAAGAGCCGCGGGACTGCAGGCAGGTTTTTATCAGGATAAGACTTTTACAAATCCTTTGCTACAAATACCCACCGCTATAGGAGAATATCTAAGACTTATATTTTGGCCAAAAAACCTAACGCTGTACCATACCGAACTATCTTTCAATCAAACATCTTACTTACTGCATCTCTTTATTTTTACATCCTTTATCCTTTTAATCTTTTTTCTATACAAAAAGCGCAAGCCTCTTATTTTTTGGCCGCTTTTATTTCTAATAGCGCTTTCCCCCACTCTAACTCCCCTTGGGATATCGTGGGTTGTGGCGGAACGCTATTGCTATCTTGCGTCCGTGGGAATATTTGTGTTAATAGCGTGGGTAATTGACAAAATGGTCAAAAAATTATTTAAAAGAAATTACGAAAAGGCGTTATATTTATTTCTTGCTCTTATTATTATTCCTCTTTCCATTAGAACAATAGTTAGAAACAAAGATTGGAAAAGCCACGACACTTTGTGGATTGCAACAGCAAAACTTTCGCCCTCAAGCCCCCAAAACCATAACAATTTAGGGGACTATTATGGGCGACATAAAGAATATGAAAAAGCGCTAGAAGAATTTAAAAAAGCCATAGAATTAAAACCGGGTTATGCCGACGCTTACCACAATTTAGCCAATACTTACGGAGAGATAGGAGATTTAAAAAACGCCATAACAAATTATGAAAACGCCATAAAATTTAACCCCAATCTTTGGCAAAGTTATCAAAATTTGGGGGTAATATATTTTCATAATGGGGATAAGGAAAAAGCGAAAGAATACATAGAAAAAGCGTTGGAGATAAACCCTTATCTCCTCAACTCTTTTGAAAAAAACCCTTGAATAAACCTTATTCCATACCAAATGTGCGTTAGGAA
>JAHIUT010000032.1 GCA_018817085.1 Patescibacteria group bacterium
AAGTTCCAATCCGTAAGTTTCTATAGCGTCACTACTTATTACTCCGGGACCGCCGGCGTTTGAAACAATTCCAATTTTGGGTCCCTTGGGCGCATTTTCCCATGAAAAGACTTTTGCTAAATCAAAAAAATCTTCCATAGTTTCACAACGAATAGCCCCCGCTTGTTTAAGAACAGCGTCTAAAACAGCGTCACTGCCCGCAATGGCTCCGGTATGGGAAAGCATTGCTTGAGCGGATGCTTTGGTTTTTCCCGGTTTAAGAATAAAAATTGGATTTTCTTTAGATATTTTGGCTATTTTATTTAAAAACTCTTTTCCGTTTGAGATGGATTCCAAATACATTCCTATGGGGTTTACTGCGGACAAACCTTTCTGATTTGAGGAAAAAAGGGTGTTTTTTTGCTCGTTTTCAAAATAATCCAAAAAATCATTTTCGTTTAAAATGGCTTTGTTGCCTAAAGTTACAAAACAACTTATTCCAAGTCCAATCTCATTGCTCCAGTCAAAAAGGCTAGTGGCGATTGCTCCCGATTGGGAAATAAAACGCAAGTTCCCTTGCTCTTTAAGGAGTTCCCCAAAAGTAGCGTTAATGGGGCAGTTGTTGTTTACAAATCCGAGGCAGTTAGGTCCCAGAAGATTTATTTGGTATTTGTTAGCTATTTCAGTTAACTCTTTTTCTAACTTGGCGCCCGCAGAACCCGTTTCTTTAAATCCCGCCGCCACCACCACAACATTTTTAATTTTTTTATCCCCGCATTGTTTTAGTATATCCAAAACGGATAAAGAGGGGACAGCGAGAATTGCAAGTTCGGGCGTTTCAGGAAGGTTTTTGATGTCCTTATATGATTTTAAGTTGTCTATTCTGTCTGTGTTTGGATTTACTGGGTAAATTTTTCCTTTAAATTTTGAATTTATGATATTTTTTAAGATGATATTTCCCACCTTTTGAGGGGAGCGGGAAGCGCCGATAACGGCGATGGATTTAGGGTAAAAAAAAGTTGTTAAATCGCGGGGCATATTATTAGTTTATTTTAATTTGGATGGTATGTCAAAGCCTTCCTTTTCTTTTCTTTGCTTGAAAGGCGCGCCGTTCTTTTCTATTGCCCTTTTCCATAACATTGTTTTCTTGGGCTTCTGGTATAAAATCAATTTCCTTTACAGAGGGAATTCTGAAAGAAAAGGTTGTTTTTCCATTTGTATTGGTAACGGCAAAATCGCCAAGACCAATTATGTCCATACCTATCAATAATTGAGGTTGTTGCGTATCAGATATATCGTCATCAGGGATTAGTTGTATTTCCGTTACACGCACATTGGGGACCATCACCTTATTCGGCAATGCAATATTGACAAGGTAAGTATTATTTGAAGACCTCCCTCCAGCATGTCTTGTTTCTCTTACCCCTGTTGGTAACAGTCCTAAGTCATTTACAACCTTTTTTGTTATAGCAGAATGAGTTGCGCCGGTATCCCATATTGCGAGGTATTCCCTGAATTTCATCTGTTGTGTTTTCTCTTTCTCTGGAATAATTGGAGGGCACACCCCTACTTTATTAGATAACACTCGTACTAAGTTGTTATAACGAGAAGTGAATGCGTGATGGCGCATGGATTAAGAAAACGCTATCCGGGAGTGAAATGTTTGGGTATAGCTTTTTTCGCCCGGGAGACACTGTTGAATTAAAAAAGTACCAAGTTCAAACACTTTTTTAGCATTTATATAAGCCTCTATTTCCGTATCGTATGCACCTTGAACTTTTTTATCTTTGATAACGAGAAACTTGCCCCCATAACTTTTTACAAGTTTTCCCTGGCTAGCTTTGAAATATTCAAGTTGTTTTTGAAGATATTTGTTTGTCATGTTTATAATACTAATATATTTGGAGCAATTTTACAAGGTTTTTTGACGGGCGCTGAATCTTAGTTTGAGTGGGGCAATTCAAACATAAGTTAAATAGGGATAGAACCAAACTGGGTCTATCCCTAATTGAATCTCTAATTGAGGATGTACTCCCATCCGGGTTGCCACGCCTTTTTCTTTCGCCAATCTTCCGCAAACGATTCTTTCCATGTTTTTCCTTTTATTAAAACATCCAGCGCTAGTTGTGGAGCTTTATGCGCCACAATCGCAACATTCTTCTCATCAAAATTTTGTTTTAGAAATTCAAGAAAATCAGCAATTCTATTTTTAACATCTTCATAGCTTTCGCCTTCAGGAAATCTTTCTGTAATACACTTTTTTTGCATTGGCTCAACAATTTCCAAAAGACGCGCATTGTACTTTCCATAATTGCATTCTCTTAACCTCTTATCGGGGATAATCTTTACAAAATCTTTAAAGGTTAGGTTTGCGGAATCAACGGCTCTTTTTAAATCGGAACAAAAGACAATATCAAATCTTTTATCTTTTATTTGGTCCCTAAGGGTAATTGATTGCCTAACGCCAAGGGCAGAGAGTTCAACATCGCACCAGCCGGAGGATATCTCTTTTTCGTTGTCTGTGGTTGTTCCGTGAACAAAGTATGTTATGTTGACTGCCATAATGGTATTTTATCAGAAATTTATTCAAGCGCCAGCAGATTTTTCTCTTCCTCAAAAATAATTCTGAATTGTTTGAAAAACGCATCTCTTCCTAGCAAATTAAATGAGACCAGATATTCGTAAGAAAAAACCACAGGACAGATAAACCTTTTTCCTGCAATTTCTACCTCTAGTTTGTGGATGTATCCTTTGATTCTACCGCCGACCCCTCCCAGATAAGTTTCGGAACCCTTCTCAATTGTTATTCCTAGTTGGCCGGCTATATCCTCTTTAAAAACAGAAATGGTTGCTCCAGAATCAATTAACGCTGAAGTTCTATGAACTTTATCTTTAGAGTAGATTAAAAAATCAATAATGGGGAAATAAGCATCTTGGGCGTTCTTTTGGTACGGGAAGTTGACCATTTGATTATCAAGAAATTAAAACATACGGACCCTCGTCTTTGCGGGGAACTTTAAACGAAAATGCTTTTATTTTTTGCTCTTCCCCAGCTTTGCCGGATACCAAAGGAGAAATGTCTTTCAAAGTTGCCCCTACAGCGATAATGCGCTCTTTTTGAGGATCAATCGCTACCCATTTTCCAGCATATTTACCCATATTTTTAGTGGGGGTATTTACTTTTTTCATAGTGATTTAATCTTAACAAAAACCCGAAGATGAAGTCAAACATAAGTTAAATAGGGATAGATCCGTTCTTTGTTGGAATCTACCTGTTTCCAAGACGGGAAGCGGTGTTTGCCAGCTCGTGTTTATACAGAATTTGTTTTATGTAAGATTGGTAAGGAACATCCATTATATGCGCCCTGGTCTTTATTCTTTCTATTAAAATATTAGGCAATCGCAGAGTAATCGGCTTGCTTGTTAGTTTTAGATTTGGAAAAGTGGCTTTTTCCATTTTTGAGAAGTCCACATATTTGGTAGAATCCACCTTTTGCCAAAATTTTCTTTCTTCCTCTTCGCTATTAAATTTTGGAATTTTCTTTAAGTTTTTTTTCATAATAATTCCTTTCGTTTTTATGGGCAATTCTTGCCGAAATAACTCTAATTTTTTCTATTCTGTTTGTCAATATTTAAAATTTACTATTTGATTTATTGAAAATTGTATGTATTATTTAAATATGCCTAAAGAAAATAAAGAAACCAAAAGCAAAAAAATTCCTTCCAAAATGGTGAAAAACCCCCTCGCCCAAATATCTCCTGAAATAAAAAAGGTTAAAGAGGAGGTTGTGTTAGGAACGCCAAAACTGTCCAAAAGCAAATTTTTTAAGGTTGCCGTTTCCATATTCGCTGTTTTAGTAATTGGCGCGCTTTTTTATCAATATAAAAGCTTATTTGTGGTGGCAATGGTTAATGGAAAACCTATAAGCAGGATAGAGTTTATAAAAGAGTTGGAAAAGCAAGGTGGGAAACAGGCGCTCGATTCCGTAATTACAAGGATTCTAATTAACCAGGCCGCAGAGAATAAGAATATAACAATTGCCCAAAGCGAAATTGATACAGAAATACAAAAAATAGAAGAGAATTTAAAAAGCCAAAATCTAACTTTGGAATCTGCCCTTTCTTTGCAGGGTTTAACTAGAACCGACCTTATTGAGCAGATTGTTCTTCAGAAGAGGTTAGAAAAGATATTGGCGGATAAAACCCAGGTTACAGAGGAGGAAATCACAAAATATATGGAAGATAACAAATCCAACTTTCCTGAAGATAGCAATTTGGACGACCTAAAAGCGCAGGTGAGAGATTTTTTGGCAAACCAAAAGTTTTCTTCCGAAGTGCAAAAATGGCTTGCGGATATTAAAACTTCCGCTTCCATAAAATATTTTGTGGATGAATTTAAAGTTGGGGATTGACAAGGACATACTACTTGTGGAAAAATATATCTTGTAATGAGATTTGTAGCCTGCTTTAACAAATTGTTTTTAACACTCCCAGTATCGTTGTTGTTTTTTGTTATAACTGTGTCGTTTTGCTTTGCGCAGAATGCTTCCCCCGGAAATAATCCCGCTAACACTACCTCTGTTGGAAATAACGAGATAAAAAATGAAGTAAAGAACGCCGGAGAAAAAACGGAGTTAATGAATACTTTTAAAGAGGCGGTTGCCGAGAAAAAAGATGCTTGGTCGCAAAAAAGAGTAGAGATTAGAAGTCAAGTAATGACGCGAGTAAGAGCTAATGTTGGGGTGGTTGGAAAGAGGTATTTGGCGGCTATATCAAGGTACGAAAATATGGTGGCGAGAATAGAAGCCAGAATACAGATAGAAAAAGCCAAAGGCGCAGACACCTCTTCTATTGAAATTTCCTTGTTAGCCGTAAAAAACAGATTAAGCGCTGTAAAAGGTGTTTTGGAAACTACTATTTCCAAGATTGAGCCTATAAATGAATCTTCTTCGGGGGACGAGATAACAGGGGTAATAAAAGAAGTTAGAGATACTCTAAAAGAGCAGAAAGCTGTTTTGAAAACCATTCAGGAAGATTTAAAAAAGATAGTTTTGGATTTAAGGTCTTTAGTTTTAAAACCCGCAAATGGAACAGAACAATAGTATAACTCAACCAGAAAAAATATCTTTAGGGCAAATGCCTGAAAGTCCCGTTGCGCCATCTGTCCCGGAGGAAAAAACTCCCGCTCCTGTGGTGATGGAAAGGCCAAAAACTCGTCTTTTTATTATTGTGGGATTAATTGTGGTGCTTGCGCTAACGGTAGCCACTATTTTGATAGTTTTAAAGTACGCCCCCGAACCCAAAGCTGTAGAAATTCCTGTTGTGGAGCCTGTGATTACAAAGTCGGTGCCTGCCCCCGCTTCTGTCCCCGATGAACAGATTGTGGAGTTAAATAAGCAGGGTACTTCTACGGAGATAGGAGATATCCAAAAGGATTTGGATAACACTTTGATTGATAATATAGATAAAGACTTGGAAGGGTTAGAAAATCTTCTCCAGTAATTTGTAGGGGTTTTAGGAAACTCTCCCTTTGATAAAATCTATAATTAACTGATTGCTATTGTCGTTTAGAATATTCCAATGCTCCGCCCTTGGCACAATAAGAAATTTGGAATTTCCTATCAGATTGTCAATTTTCTCGCTACAAGATACTGTCATAAGGTTATCTTTCTCTCCAGCAAGAATAAGCGTAGAGATGCCCTTTAAGCTTTTACATTCTTTCGTTAAATCCGCTCTGAATCCTGCGTCTAATATTTCTTTGCTAAAAGTTATAGGTAAATTCCTCAAGTGGCGGATACTAGGGTCTTCTTCGGCGGAGTTAAAATTACTTGGGGGTGTAACTTTTTTCCAAAGTTCCAATATGAGTTTGTCGCTAGAGACCGCTTTTTGTAGAAGGTTTTTAATTGGCAGGATGTTTTTTACGGAGAAGCTCAAAAATCTGTAAATTGTTCTTATTGTTCTAGTTGCGGCTTGTTTTCCAACCGCCGCTGTTCCGCATATAACTAGCGCTTTGATCTTGCGATGGTTTATGGCCGTATATTTTATAGCAATCATTCCTCCAAGTGACCATCCAACTATAGCGTGTTCTGCTAGCTCTAAAACTTTTGAAAACTCGGTTAGAAAATTTGCGTAATTTTTCACACTTACCTTGAAGTTAGGTCTGTCGGACGAACCAAAGCCGGGGAGGTCTACGGCAATGATTTTAAAATAATCTTTGCCTAAATCTAGAAAAGGGAAAGGTAGCTCAAAAGAGAGGGGCCATCCGTGTACAAGAATACAGGAAAACCCGGAACCTGCCGTTAGATAGCGGATATTCATATCGGAGACTTTTATAAACTTTTCTTTCCAACTGTTTTCTGTCATGGTGTGTTTAATCCAATATAGCATTTTTAGCGTATATACTAAATGCTATACTATATTGAATATGAAGAAAAAAAATAACAAAGAAATCGCAATTTTTGAGAACTTTAAAATTCGTCGACACTATGACGAGAAAGAGGAAAAATGGTATTTTTCGGTGGTGGATATTATTCGGGTGTTAGTTCAACAGCCAAATTATCAAACTGCTCGAAAATATTGGAATAAGCTTAAAGAAAGGCTTAAAAAAGAGGGTAATGAGTCGGTGTCAAATTGTCGTCAACTGAAATTTGAGGCGGCGGATGGAAAATTTTATCGGACGGACGCCACTGATGTGGCAACAATTTTGCGTCTAGTTCAATATAACATTTTGCGTACCTTAATGAAAGGTATGCAGTATTTACAAAGGAGTCTCCTTTTTCAAAGGAAACTCCTTATACTAAATATCGGATACTAGGTACCACACGCTATTAAAATGGTAAAATCTAGTTTATGGAAAAAATACGAATTAAAGGTAAAGATTATTCTCTTCCCATATATTTACCAGATGCTACAAGAGCGGTTGTAAAATCAGCGGACGCTTTGGATTTAAAGAATGCTCAAGTTGAAGGTGTGGTTGTGAACACTTATCACCTAATGACCAATCCGGGAGTTTCCGTCCTTAAAAAGTTTGGAGGCATAAAAAAGTTTATGGGTTTTGAAGGGTTGGTAACTTCGGATTCTGGCGGTTGGCAAATATTTTCTCTAATCCATAGAAGCAAAAGTTTGGGAACTATAACGGATAAAGGGGTAACTTTTACTCTTGGCGCTAAAAAGAAAACCTTGTTTTCACCCGAAAAATCCATTGAGGTTCAATTTGGAATTGGGTCTGATGTAATAATTTGTTTGGATGATTTTACCCCGCCCGACGCTTCCGTTTCTCAAATAAAGGAAAGTGTGGAACGAACTGTTTTGTGGGCGAAAAAAAGCAAAGAGCATTATCTGAAACTTATTGAAAAAAATGAAATGGATAAAAACTCCCGTCCCTTGCTTTTTTCGGTTATACAAGGAGGGTTAAATAAGGATTTAAGAAAATATTGCGCAGAAAAGCTCTTGGAAATCGGGTTTGACGGATATGGGTTTGGGGGATATGTGGTAAATGAAGAGGATGAGTTGGACCTTGATATTTCCGATTATATTGCAAAACTAATTCCCAACAAATTTATAAAATTTGCTTTAGGCGTTGGCGCGCCTGTTGAAATTGTTAACTGTTTTGAAATGGGGTGGCAGATTTTTGATTGTACTTTACCCACAAGAGACGGCAGGCATAAAAGGTTATACAACTTTGCTTGGGAGCCAAAGAGTTTAGCCGATTTAAGAAACCCTAAAATTCATCAGTTTTTGTATATAAATAGGGAAATGTATAGAAGAGATACTCGTCCAATCGGTGAAAATTGCGATTGTTTTGTATGCCAAAACTTTTCCAGAGCTTATTTGCACCATCTTTTTAATATAAAGGATACCTTGGCTTATCGTTTAGCCACAATTCATAATCTAAGAACCTACACAAAGCTTATACAAGTCCTTCGCGATAATACTGTGGTTAGTTAGATAGATTGGGGGTAGTTAGGGGTCTGCCCCTAAAAGGGTCAGACCCCTATTGTGTCCGGCTAATGATTTGGTATTATTAGAATATGAAAATAGTTTTGCGCAAAGAAAAATGTATAGGATGTGGAAGTTGCGTAAGCGTAGCTCCGGATATTTTTGAGTTAAAAGACGGGATTGTTAACCTAAAAAAGGAACCCGACTTAACCGACCCAAAAATTCTTGGGCAGGTAAAACTCGCCGCCTCTCTCTGCCCTACTAGTGTAATAGAAGTTGTGGAGGAGTGAGAATTGGTTGGAAACCTTACTTTTTCTACCCTTTAACCTATATTAAAGTATAGGGTTGAATAAATTATAATTGATAAAGTAAGCGCGGTTGTTATTTGGGTTTTTAGATAAGAGTTATGAGTCCATTACCAATATCAAGTAGTGTTCCTTTCTTTGAACATGAAAACATTTTAATTTACAACGACGATATTCTAAAAATCGGGTCTGTTCCAAATAATTCTGTGGATTTAATTATTACCTCCCCGCCTTATAATGTGGACATTCATTATAATTCTCATACTGACAATTTAACCTATGAAGATTATTTAGAATTTACTGAAAGATGGATTAAAAAAGTTTTTGATTTAGCGAAAAACGAAGGACGTTTTTTACTGAACATTCCACTTGATAAAAATAAAGGGGGTCAGAAATCGGTTGGTGCAGATATTACAAAAATCGCAAAAGATATCGGTTGGAAATATCACTCAACAATCATTTGGAACGAAGGAAACATATCCCGCCGCACTGCTTGGGGCTCATTCATGTCCGCTTCCGCCCCTTATGTGATAGCGCCTGTGGAATTGATTTTGGTTTTGTATAAAGATAGCTGGAAAAAAACTGGCGGAAGTAGAAAAAATGACATCACAAAGCAAGAATTTATGGGGTGGACAAATGGTGTTTGGACATTTCCTGGTCAAAGCAAAAAAGGGGCGGGTGGCCACCCCGCGCCATTTCCAATTGAATTGCCAAGACGATGTATAAAGTTATTTAGTTTTATTGGGGATACGGTTTTAGATCCATTTTTGGGCAGTGGTTCAACGCTTATCGCTACCTATCTGCACAATAGAAAGGGAATTGGCGTTGATATTGATAAAGATTATTGTGATATAGCAATAAAACGTTTGCAACAAGAAGCAAAAATAAAACAATCAAGTTTGTTAACTTCAATATGAAGAAAAAGAATAAATCAATTAAAGATCTGCTTATTGAATATTTTAAGGCACACCCGAAAGAGGACATGTCGCATGGCCCAGTTGTTGATTGGGTAGAAACTAGATATAAACGACTTTATGATAAGAAACCAAGAGACACTTGGAGGTCAATTAGGAATTTACACGAGATTGAATTTTTGGTAAAAGTTAAAAAGGGAATTTATCGTTATGATCCCGATGCGGTTAAACAAAGAGAGTTAGAAGATTTTACATCTGAGCAAAAAGAATATATTTTGAAGCGAGACGGGTATAAATGCGTTGTTTGTGGGCGTGGAATAAGAGAAGGTATAGAACTCCAAATTGACCATATTAAACCAAAATATCTTGGTGGAAAATCTGTAATGGAGAATGGGCAAACTTTGTGCGCTCAACATAATTTTATAAAGAAAACTCTTAAACAGACGGAAACCGGGAAGAAAATGTTTATCCGTCTATACGAATTGGCAAAAAGTGAGGGTAACGAAAACTTAAAAAAGTTTTGCGCTGATGTATTAGAAACCTACGAAAAATATGGTATTAATGGACACATTGTTTGGGAAAGATAAATACGAACAACAAAAAATATTTATCAACAACCACCAGCTTATGCAGGTGGTTTGCTGTAATTCCTTGCTGAGCAATCCCCACCGTGGGCAGGGGAAGATTCATCTACCATCTTACAAAGGTAGTTTTAAGTTAGGAATTATAAATAAACGAAGGAGTCTCCTTTTTCAAAGGAAACCCCTTTAAAACCCCAAACCTTGTGGAATCCTTATTGACACCATAGCGTTAAATTGGTAATTTTGCTATGCATTATGCCTGAACTCATTAAAAAATATCCGCTTGAACGGATAAGAAATATTGGAATAATAGCGCACATTGACGCCGGTAAAACCACCACTACCGAGAGTGTTTTGTATTATACCGGTAAAACTCACAAAATTGGCGAGATAGATTCCGGCGATACCCAAATGGACTGGATGGAACAAGAACGGGAACGAGGCATAACTATAACTTCCGCCGCCACCACTTGTTTTTGGAAAGACTATCGCGTAAATATTATAGATACCCCAGGGCATGTGGATTTTACCGCCGAGGTTGAAAGGTCTTTGCGGGTTTTGGACGGGGCGGTTGTGGTGTTTGACGGGAAAATGGGGGTTGAATCCCAAAGCGAAACAGTTTGGAGGCAAGCGGATAAATACAAAGTACCGAGAATTTGTTTTATTAATAAAATTAACCAGACCGGTGGAGATTTTTATAAAAGTTTTGAGTCTATAAAAGAAAGGCTTTCTCAAAACGCATACCTCCTTCAATTGCCTATTGGTTTTGAAAAAGAACTTAAAGGCGCTGTTGACCTTGTCTCAATGAAAGCTTATACCTACTCCGATTTGCGCGCGGACGATTTTGCCAAAGAGGATATTCCAAACGATATGCTTGAACAAGCCAAAAAATATAGGAATAAACTTGTTGAAAAAGTGGTTGAATATGACGATTCTGCTATGGAAAGATATTTGTCCGAAGGCGACACTTTTTCGCAGGAAGAACTAACTAGTCTTATAAGAAAGGCGGTTATAGCGGGAGATTTTTTTGGAGTTATGGGTGGGGATGGTAGGGGTATTGCGGCAAGACTTGTTTTGGATGCGGTAATTAATTTTTTGCCTTCGCCTTTAGATGTTCCGCCTGTTAAGGGGATTAATCCTAAAACTAATGCCGAAGAACCTTGTCTTGTTGACGAAAAAGAACCTTTTGCGGCGCTTGCTTTTAAAATTCAAACCGACCCTTATGTGGGCAGACTTACATATTTTAGGGTTTATTCCGGAAAATTAACGGCGGGAAGTTATGTTTTAAATAGCACCAAAGGCGAAAGGGAAAGAATAGGGAGAATTATGTTAATGCACGCAAACCATCGGGAGGAGCTTAAAGAGATTTCTGCGGGAGAGATTGGAGCGACAGGTGGACTTAAAAACACTTTTACCGGAGATACTTTGTGTTTTGAGGATAAGCCTATTATTCTTGAATCTATTAAATTTCCCGAGCCTGTTATATCCGTTGCCATAGAACCGAAGACTAAAGCCGACCAAGAAAAGTTGGGTGTGGCGTTAAAAAAATTGGCGGAGGAAGACCCTACTTTTAAGATAAGAACGAATGTGGATACGGGTCAAACATTAATAGCCGGTATGGGAGAACTGCATTTGGAAATATTGGTTGATAGAATGAAAAGGGAATTTAGCGTTGAGGCGAATGTGGGCGCGCCTCAAGTTGCCTACAAAGAAACTATTAACGATATTGTTCGTCAAGAAGGAAAATATATTCACCAATCGGGGGGGCGGGGGCAATACGGACATGTTTATATTAGAATTGAACCTCTAAAGAAAGGAGAAGGTTTTATTTTTAAAGATGAAATTGTTGGAGGGTCAATACCAAAAGAGTATATTCCCGGTGTGGAAAAAGGTATCCGCGAAGCTTTAGAAAACGGTGTTTTGGCGGGACACCCTGTGGTTGATGTGTTGGCGGCTTTGTACGATGGGTCTTTTCACGAAGTAGACTCAAGCGAAATTGCGTTTAAGCTTGCCGCGAGGGAAGCTTTTAGGGAAGCTTGCAAAAAGGCTAAACCGTCTTTGCTTGAACCGATAATGAAAGTGGCGGTTACCACGCCCGAAGAATTTTTAGGGGAAGTTATAGGAGATTTATCTAGCCGTAGAGGCAAAATTGAAAGCACCGAAACTAAAAATAATGTCAAAATAGTGTACGGGTCTGTTCCTTTGTCCACTATGTTTGGTTACTCTACAATTTTAAGGAGCTTAACGCAGGGCAGAGCGTCATTTACTATGGAACCCAGCCACTACGAGGAAATCCCCGTTAATTTAATTGAAAATATCGCCAAAAGAGAGATAAAAAGATAAAGGAATGAAGGGGTACCCTACTATTTGAATAACACCTTTTAGAAGTCTGACCCGCCCAGAGCGGGGGAACCCCTTAAGATTGCTTCGTCGTCATTCCATTCCTCCTCGCAATGACGATAGAAAAAGTGGTAAAGTGGAGGTATGCAAAAGAATAAAATACAAACATTAAAGGGGTTTAGGGACTTTTTGCCCGAAAACGCATTAAAACGAGAATGGTTAAAGAACAAAATATCCGCCACATTTCAAAAATGGGGCTATGACCCTATTGAAACCCCAACCTTGGAACCTTTAGAACTTTTTGAAAACCAAATAGGCGAGGATGAAAAACTATTTTACAAATTTAAAGACCAAGGAAAAAGAGAGGTGGCTTTAAGATACGACCAAACTGTTCCCGCTTGCAGACTAGTGGGACAATATTCCCAAACACTTCCTATGCCATTTAAAAGATACCAAATTCAGCCCGCCTTTAGAGCCGAAAAACCTCAAAAGGGGCGGTACCGCGAATTTTTGCAATGCGACGCGGATATTTTTGGCGTAAAATCGCCAATTGCCGATGCCGAAGTTATCGCTCTGTCTTTAGATGTCTACAAAGATTTAGGGTTTTCAAACGCAAAGGTCTTAATTAATGACCGCGCACTTTTAAAAGATATTCCCTATAAAGCTCTTGTTTCTTTGGATAAACTAAACAAAATAGGTAAAGACGCTGTTTCTGCCGAGCTTATCAAAAAAGGGTTTGGAGAAAATTCCAAAAAATATTTGGACTATATTGCCAATATAAAACCAAATGAGACTATAAAAACCATTCTAAATTATTTAGACGCGTACGGATTTAACAAAAAACAATTCGCTTTTGACCCAACCATAATCCGCTCCTTTTCTTACTCCACAGGACCCATCTGGGAAGTAGTGATACCAGAATTTTTAGCGGGTTCGGTTCTTGGCGGAGAAAGATACGATAAATTAGCCAAAAATATATCCGGAACGGACATACCCGGCACCGGCTTTGCACTTGGGTTTGATAGAACCCTAGAAGCTATGGAACAGTTTGGACTTATACCCAACATTAAAACTTCCACTAGAGTCTTGGTTACAGTATTCTCGGAGGATTTTTTTGAAACTTCCCTTAAAACGGCAAAATATTTGCGGGACAATTTAATAAATGTGGAATTATACCCTTATGAAAACACTAGGCTGGACAAACAGCTTAAATACGCGGATAAAAAGAAAATTCCTTACGCAATAATAATAGGACCAAACGAGGCGGAAAAAAACTTGGTTACTATAAAAAACTTAACCACCAAAGAGCAAAAAACCGACACTATAGAAAATATACTTACGCAAATTTCCCAATAAAATTTTTTAGTAAGGACAAAAACCACAAAAAGTCCCCCCGCCGTAGGCGGAGGGACTTTCATTCTTTAGAGAAAAGAACTAGCGCCATTTATATGGCTTTCTTTTCTCACCTCACAGCATCTTTTAGCGCTTTACCCGCCTTAAAAGCTGGAGTTTTGGTAGCGGCGATGTGAAGAGGAGCCCCTGTTTGGGGGTTTCTTCCCATTCTTGCCGCTCTGCGACGAACTTCAAAAGTGCCGAATCCAGTTAATACAACCTTTTCACCTTTTGCAAGAGCTTTGGTAACACTCTCAACAACTGCATCCACGGACCTTCCCGCGGCGGCTTTGGTTGTTCCAGAAACTTCGGCAACCATATCTACTAATTGTGTCTTTGTCATTTATTATTCACCCCCTTCCAAGATCCTATCTTTTCTTTCAATATTCCTCACCTTGCCGGTTTTTTCGTGGTAATCCACAATCACACTATTAAAAATCGCGGGTCCCTCATCCATCCAAACAAATTTTTTCTGCAAAGACGAAACAAAATTATTAAGTATTATTTCTTTTTGTACTCCCAAAACCGAATCAAGCGCCCCGACCATACCTAAATCACTAACAAACGCCGTTCCCCCGGGCATAATTCTGTTATCCGCGGTGGGTATATGCGTATGCGTACCCACAAGAACGGACACTCTGCCATCCAAATAATACGCCATAGCCACCTTCTCGCTTGTCGCTTCGGCATGAAAATCCACAAAAATTCCGTTTAATTTTTCTTTCTCAAGTTTAGCCAAAACCATATCCATCGCCTTAAACGGACATTCACTATTTCTATTTGTTTCTATAAAAGTGCGTCCCAGCAAACTAACAATGCCAAATCTGCCCAGTTTTCCTAGGTCTAAAATACCATATTCGTTTCCGGGAGAATCGGCTGTAAAATTTGCGGGTTTAATAATAAACGGTAGATTGTTAATTTCATTTTCAAATCCCTTTATACCAAAAATATGGTCTCCGCTTGTAAAAAAGTCCACGCCACAATTGAGCAGTTCTCTTAAAGTGGCTGTTGTAACGCCCCTTCCGCCAGCGATATTATCACTATTGGCAATGCACAGGCTGATATTATCACCTTTTTTTATGGTTGGCAATAGATTTGCTATAGTACGGCGACCTAAACTGCCAACTATATCTCCAATAAAAAGTATTTTCATCTTATTTTGCTATTTCCGAAACCCGCAAATCCCTAATTACCAAAACTTTAACCGTGCCGGGATAGGTTTGCTCCTTCTCAATTTTTTCGGCAATGTCGTGCGCCAACTTTACCGCTTTTTCATCTGAAACCTCTTCCGGTTTAACTATAACTCTAAGCTCTCTGCCCGCCGAAACGGCAAAAGCTTTTCCCACCCCCTTAAAACCAAGCGCCGCCTCTTCCAAATCTTTCATTCTTTTTACATAGTCGCCCAAATCAACATATCTCGCGCCAGGTCTCGCTCCAGAAATACTGTCGGCAACTTGCACAATAATTCCCTCCATATTGCTTGGTTTATCCGTATGATGCTCCGCTACCGCTTTAACTATATTATCAGGAAACTGATACTTTTTAAGAAGTTTTTCGGCAAGCTCCAAATGGCTACCTTCCTCGTCCGTTAATACCTTTCCAATATCGTGGAGTAAACACGCCACTTTTACAGGATACACATTTACACCTAGCTCTTTAGCTATTTTTACTCCCATTTGAGTTTCTTCCATAGTATGTTCAATCATATTTTGACCGTAAGAGTATCTATATTTGTATCTTCCCAAGAGAGCTATTATTTCTTTAGGAAGATTATAAATACCAAATCGCGAGGCTAAATTTTCGCCTTCTTTATACATAATTCGTTCTAACTCGGTTTTAGTTTTTTCAACCACTTCCTCTATTCTCGCAGGTTGTATTCTCCCATCCGCAAGCAGTCGTTCAAGAGAGATTTTTGCCACTTCCCGTCTTACTGGGTCGTAGCAGGAAATTCGCACTTCGTTTGGAGTGTCGTCGTCCATATCAAGAGTAACCCCGGTAACCTCTTCAAACGCTCTTATATTTCTGCCCTCTTTTCCTATTATTCGCCCTTTCATATCGGATTCCGCCAATTTTATTTTTGAAATGGTGTATTCCACTACATAATCGGTAGAAGCTGTATGCATTGCGTCTAAAATAATATCTTTGGCAATTTCATCCGATTGCTTTTTTATTTTCTCCTCCGCCTCCCGCACCTTTTTGCCAATCTCGTCGGCAAGTTTATTTTCCACCGCTTCTAGAACTATTTTTTTAGCTTCTTCTCTTGTAAACCCAGATACTTTTTCAAGCCTATCCACTTGCTTGGCGCGGATTTCGTCTATTTCTTCCGTCTTTTTTTTATTAAAAGCTATGGACTCTTCCAAACCTTTTTCTTTTTCCCCAAGATCCGCTTCCTTTTGCTCTACACGATTAGACCGCTGTTCCACCGTTTTTTCCATATCGCTTAAATTTAATCGAATTTTCCTAACCTCGTCTTCCGCTGATTTTTTAATTTTTAAGGCGTCTTCTTTTGCGGAGATTATAATTTCTTTAGCTTCTGTTTTGGCGGCAAGGAGAGGATCTTCTTTCTTTTTATCAAAAGATTTATCTTTTCTGCCAAGAAAAATGCTTGAGAGGGTAGCAAAAATGTTACTCATAAGAAATAAAAGCGTTAAAAGGAATAAAGGAAATTAGAAACGCGACAACCGCTTCGTAAAGGTAACTTTTTTAATTAAAGACCTTAATTTCCGCATTTTCCTTAAAACCACAAAAAACTAAATGTTATGGTGATATTAAAGGTTTTGGGGTAAATAGTCAAATGAATGCGCTGGACACCTATAGAGAAACTTGTAACTACTCATGGTTATTGACACACCGTCATTGCGAGGAACCCTGAGCTTGTCGAAGGGGAACCCTGAGCTTGTCGAAGGGGAACCCTGAGCTTGTCGAAGGGGAACCCTGAGCTTGTCGAAGGGGACAAAGCAATCTTCCTTGTCATTCCAACCTACGAGTTGGAATCCAGACATTCCTTTCCTAGATTCCAGCTTTCGCTGGAATGACGAGTGAGTGGGATTGCTTCGTCGTTCGCCTACGGCTCGCTCCTCGCAATGACGCAGAGGATATACTTGCTAATCCTCCAACGCCGTTTCTAGGGAATTGTATGAAAAACCGCGGGAGAGAAGATAATTTTTAAGTACCCTCTTGTCTTTATAACTTTTAGACTTTTTACTAATCACCCTCTTTACAGCCTCTTTTTCCATATCCTTATATTCCGCATCTTCCAAAAGCTCCTCCACTAAATCCTTATTCACCCCTTTAACAAAAAGCTCGCTTTTAATAATTCTAAAACCTTTAGGGTTTGAACTAATAAGCCGCCACTCTATAAAACTTCTCGCAAAATTTTCGTCATTAATCAAATTTAAATCCACAAGCGTTTTTATAATTTTTAAAGTGGCGCCTTCAATTTCTTCTGGAGATTTTTTTTTATAAAGTTTTTCTTTGATGTAACTGGATATTTCTTTTTCGCTTCGGGGTCTAATTGAAATGTATCTTAAAACCTTATTAAAAAGAGAATTATTTTCCATCGTCTATTAACGCCGCCTCCGCATCCTCGCCTATCTCAATAGGAGTAGCCACACCTCCTTTAACAACCAAGTTTCTTATTTTCTTCTCTATTTCCTCGGCAATTTTTTTATTCTCTCGCAGGTAATTTTTGGCGCCTTCTCTGCCCTGCGCAAGATTATTTCCATTGTATATAAACCACGAACCGCTTTTCTTAACTACCTCAAACTCCACTCCCACATCAACTAAATTACCTTCTTTAGAAATACCTTCATTAAACATAATGTCAAATTCCGCAATTCTAAACGGGGGAGCCACCTTATTTTTAACCACCTTAACCTTAACCCTGTTTCCCGAAAAAGTGTTTCCATCTTTAATACTTTCCACCCGGCGAATCTCCATCCTAACGGAGGAATAAAACTTTAGCGCGCGACCTCCCGGAGTAACTTCTGGGTTCCCAAACATAACGCCTATTTTTTCCCTTAACTGGTTTGTAAATATAACTGTGGTGTTACTGCGCGAAACTGCGGCGGTGATTTTTCGCAGAGCTTGGCTCATAAGACGCGCCTGCAAGCCCATAAAACTATCTCCCATATCGCCTTCAATTTCCGCCCGCGGGGTTAAAGCCGCAACCGAATCTATAGCCACAACATCCACCGCTCCCGAACGGATTAATGTTTCGGCAATCTCTAAAGCTTGTTCTCCAGTATCTGGTTGGGAAATAAGCAAATTAGCTACATCCACCCCAATCCTTTTGGCGTACAAGGGGTCCAAAGCGTGTTCCGCGTCTATAAAAGCGGCAGTTCCGCCATTTTTTTGGGCTTCGGAAATTATATGAAGAACTAGAGTCGTTTTGCCCGAAGCTTCAGGACCAAATATTTCCACAATTCTTCCTCTGGGAACTCCACCAACACCCAGCGCCAAATCAAGCGCTATAGAACCGGTGGAAATAACATCCATTTCACGATTTTTAGGACTGTCTCCAAGTTTCATTATGGCGCCTTTTCCAAAATTTTTTTCTATTTGACTTAACGCGCTTTGAAGAGCTTGGATTTTTTCACTTTGTTTCTCCATAAAATTATAATATATCCCAAAGGAATTATTGTAAAGGGAAACTTTCTGACTAGAGGGTTGCCCATCGTCATTGCGAGAAGGAACGAAGTGACGACGAAGCAATCTCACCAAGATTGCTTTGTCTAGTTCCCTCGCTACGCTCGGGACAAGCCTCGCAATGACGGGGTATAAACTTGGAACATCGGCGCTTAAACTACAAAATCTCCAAAATAAAACCCACCTTTATAGCGGGAAACTGCGGAAAAAGAAAAACCCCCGTCTCATTATCTTTTCCGGCAACATTAACTTCGTTTCTTCCTATTTTCAAATTCTTTATACTCCCGGAGTATAGTGGCTTTAACTCCCCATCTTCTTTTACTTCTTTGGATTTTTTCAAATCCTCCAAACTCTCCCATACACAAACTTTATCCTTAACCTTTAATCTTCCCGCCAAAACCTTGCATCCCGCCACAATATCCCCGCTTTTGGGAAGCTTGAATTTGGCAATAACTTCCCCCCTACCCTTAATTTTTTCCTCCGCAAGCTCCAATAAACCATCTAACGCCCCCTCTATATCTTCAAATAACCGATAGATTATTTTGTAGGTTCTAATTATAACTTTTGCTGATTTTGCCATATCTAAAACATTCCTGGGAACAGGTACGCTCAAACCTAATATGACAGCCCGAGAAGAGATGGCAAACAAAACATCCGATTCCGAAACAGGACCTACTCCTTCTTGCAGAATGTTTATAAAAGTATCCTCTTTTTTTAGCGCTAAAAGAGTGGACCTTATAGCGTCTAAAGACCCGCGCGTATCCGCTTTTATTATTATATTAAGGGTCTTTCCACCACTCTTGATTTCCTTAGCGGACGCGGTTTTCCCCATCTGCGCAAAACTTTCTGATTTAAAAAAGTTAGGGTCGGCGCTTATTACCGCGCCCAGTTTAACTGGTTTGGTAAAACCTAAAACCTCCATCGGTTCCCCCGGCAAAATTTTTTTCACACGCTTGCCTCTAAAATCCATTAGAGCTTTAATTTTGGTTTTCTGGCCATCTTGAGAATACGCCATATCGGAAACAGAAAGCTTACCAGTTTTAGCTATAACCGTGCATACCGCCCCCTTTTTGGGGTCCTTTCCCGATTCTATAACCACACCATAAAAAGGTTCCGCAGTATTCGCCTTAAGTTCCATAATTTCGGCTACTAAAAGTATCAAATCAAGCAAAGCGTCCACACCGTTTCCCGTTTTAGCCGAGATTTCCGCGCAGGAAACATCCCCACCCCAACCTTCTACCAAAATATTATTGTCCGCAAGCTGTTTTTTTACCTTATTTATATCCGCTCCGGGCAAGTCCATTTTGTTAAAAGCGATTATATAAGGGGTTTTAGAAGATTTTGCCAAATCAATAGCTTCAAGAGTTTGCGGCATAACTCCCTCGCCCGCCGCTATAACTATAACAACAATATCCGCCGCCTTTTCCCCCATAGCGCGCATTTTAGCAAAAGCGGCATGCCCCGGGGTATCAATAAAAGTAATTTTTTTGTCTTTAATTTCAACTTGATAAGCCCCTATTTTCTGAGTTATTCCCCCAACCTCTTTTTCGGCTATTTTAGTTTTGCGAATATAATCAAGGAGAGTAGTTTTTCCGTGGTCAACATGACCCATTATGGTAATGACAGGTGGTTTCTCTATTAAATTCCCGCTGGTTTGTGGAGTCATATTAGAGTTTAAGGGGTCAGACCCCAATGAATTTCCTATTTCTTCTCTTTTTTTTCTTTTTTAACCTTCTTATCCTTTTTAACTTTAGAGGATTTTGCCTTCTCTTTCACAACCTTTTCCTTGTCTTTGCTATCTTCTTTCTTTTCCACGCCACTGCCGTCACCTTTTATATCTATTTTCCAGCCGGTTAATTTTGCGGCAAGCCTAACATTTTGACCATCTTTTCCTATAGCTAGCGAAAGCTGGTCGTCGGGAACTACAACTTCCGACTCTCTTCTCTTCTCGTCAACTTTTATACTCACCACTTTGGCAGGAGAAAGGCTAGCGATTATAAATTTACCTATATCCTCGTTAAAACTTATGATGTCAATTTTTTCTTCCCCAAGTTCCGAAACAATGGTTTGAACTCTAACCCCTTTTTGACCCACGCAAGCTCCAACCGGGTCCACTCTTTCGTCAGAGGAAGAAACCGCCATTTTGGTTCGACTACCCGCTTCCCGCGCTATAATTTCTACTTTAACAGCTCCGCTTGATATTTCTGGAACTTCTTGGGTAAACAGCGCCTCAATAAATTTGGGAGTACTCCTTGAAACTATAACCTCATCACCTTTTGGTCCCTGCGCAATTTCTTTAACTAAAACTTTAATTTTTCGGTTAGCCAGATATGTTTCGGTAGGCACTTGCTCGTTAACCGGCATAACGCCTTGCGCCCTGCCCAAGTCCAAAATAACCACATTTCTGTCAACTCTAAAAATGTATCCCGAAACTATTTGACCTATTTTCTTTTTGTAGTCCTCAATAATGGTTTGTTTTTCGGTTTCTCTTATTTTCTGCAAAATTACTTGTTTTGCGGTTTGAGCGGCGATTCTGCCAAATCCGGGCGGGGTAGCGTCTTTTCCGGCAACCAGTATATGAACTTCCCCGGTTAAGGCGTCCACTTGCGGGTCAATATCGTCAGTGGGAACACCGGGAAAATCCTTTTTATAGGCGGATATCAGAGCTAGTTTTATGGAATTAATTACAGATTCGGAGGAAATTCCCCGTTCCGAGGCAACTTGATTTAAAGCCGCGTTAAATTCTGTTATAGCCATAATTAAAAAAAGAGGTAAGTTTAATCTTACCCTACAATTGTAACTGTATCAAAACAAACTCCCCGCGTCAATCCGCAATTCGGGTCGCAATTCGGGATAATCCCAAACGGGATTATCCCTATTTAGAAATCAAAGCTAGGATAAGTCCAAGGAGAATAAAGACCAATAACCAAAGGGCGGTAAGACTAACAAGTTTTAGGGCTTTTTTAGTTTTCTTTTCTTCCCAAAAAATGAAGAAGGGATAACCCAATGTTACTAAAGCGCAAACAAGAGCGGAAAAAGAAAAAATAATAAGGAATAGAACAGGGCCCCAATAGTTAGGCGTATTTCCAAACAAGTTGTTTCCTTGCCAAAAAAGTAAGCTTACCAACCCGCAATAAAAAACAAGACCCAAAGCTTGCAAGAACCCAACAAATTCTAAGGATAACGGTTTTTTACTTCTCATAAATTTCATATCCACATAATAACATATTTTACAAAGGGTGCTCTTTAGCCAAATTCAAAGGTATTTCTCCAAATGGATTTGGGTTTCGGAAACTTTTTTGGTTTTAAGAAACCCCAATACCGCCTGCATCATCGCGGGATTTCCGCAAAGAAAAATTTCCGTATTCTTTACCTCGTCTAAATCCTTTTCAAAAAGTTCGGGAATGTATTTCGTGTTCCCTTTCCAATCTTTATCGGGACGAGAAATGGTTACAACATACCTAAAGTTGGGGTATTTTTTCTCCAAACTCTCAAAAACATCTTTATATAAAATATCCTCTTTTAACTTCGTGCCGAAATAAAGAACAGATTTGGCATTGGGTGCCCTTTCGTACAAATTAAGAATATGACTTTTTATGGGAGCAATACCAGAACCCGTTGCCAAAAAATAATAAGTGGTATCCAAATTTATTTTTGCGGGCAGAACAAAAAACCCCAAAGGCGCTATAAAATTAACAAAATCCCCCACTTTCAAATCCCTAAAAAACTGTCCGCCAGGTCCTTTAGTGCTGTAATCCACACAAAGCTCAATTTTGTTTTTTTCGCTCGGAGAACTTGCTATGGAGTACGCTCTTCTCACCCCGCCTCCAACATCCACAGATACATATTGACCCGCGGTAAATTCCAACACTTTTGGTTTTTCCAAATGAAGCTCTGCGCGGCAAGCCGCGCAGTATCTTCTTTTGCTCGCTTCGCGAGGGAAATCCGCTCTCATCTGCGGAGCAAGCTCCACAGTTTTCTCGCTCACAAAATAAAAGTCCATAATAAAAAACCGCGTGCCGAATTTTTCTTTTTTGGTTACAAGAGAAACAAAATTTTCAGGATGCATTGATTTTCTTTAGCGCCTTTAATGGAAGAAGAGCGCAACCAATTCTAGCGGGAGTTATCTCTCCTCCCAATAAATTCAAAACAAACTTGTCGTCAATTTTATCAAGAACTTTAACACTCTTTCCCTTTAAATAATCCGTTAAAAGCGATGCGGACGCCGTAACCAACGCGCACCCACTCCCGTTAAACTTTATGTCTTTAATCTTATCATCTTTAATATCCAAAGTTAATTCTATGGTGTCTCCGCACAACAAATTTTTTTCTAAAACACCTAAAGAGGGGTTTTTAATAATACCCTTGTTATGCGGATTTTTAAAATGTTCCAAAATTTCTTCTTTGTACATTGCATTAAACCTCAAACATTAAATATCTTCTTCGCTTTGTTTATGCCTTCAATCAACGCATCCACATCCTCTTTATTATTATACAAATAAAAACTTGCCCGGGCAGTTGCGGACAAACACAGCCGTTGGTGCAAAGGCATAGCGCAATGATGCCCGCTTCTTATTGCTATCCCTTCCGAATCCAAAACGCTTGCTAAGTCGTGAGGATGAATCCCCATTACATTAAAAGAAATTACCCCGCTTCTTTTAGAAACATCCTTTGGTCCATACATACCCACACCGGGTGTGGGTATGAGCTTATCAATACAATAAGAAACCAAGCTTTTTTCGTATTCTTCTATTTTATCCATTCCTACTTTTTCCAAATAATCCAAAGCCGCGCCAAATCCTATCACTCCCGCAATATCCGGAGTGCCGGCGTTAAATTTATCGGGTAGGTCTGCCCATACCGCTTTGTCAAAATACACCTCTTTTATCATTCCTCCGCCAAAAAAGACGGGGGGCAGTTTTTTCAAAATATCCTCCTTTGCCCATAAAACCCCCACCCCAAGAGGACCAAGCATTTTATGGGAAGAAAAGGCGTAAAAATCGCAACCCAAATTCTGGACATTTATTTTGGTATGAGGAACAGCTTGCGCCCCATCAACTAAAATAAGCGCGGAAGAACGGGATTTTACTAAACGGACAATATCTTTAATTGGATTTATGGTGCCCAAAACATTGGATATGTGGGAAACCGCAACCACTTTTGTCTTTTTGTTAAGTAAGGACTTAAGATGGTCCAAATCCAAAGTTCCGTCTTTTCTAATACGCACAATTTTTAAATTTTTAACATTGCTTAAACCAAAAATATTCCTCTCCTTGCTCAAAACATTCATCCAGGGAAGGATATTCGCGTGATGCTCCATTTCGGTTATAATAATTTCTCCATCATCCTTCCAAAACCTCCCATTTTTTATGCAGACGGCCACCATATTTATCGCCATTGTCGTACCCGATGTAAAAACAATTTCGTTTGGAGAATGGGCATTTATGAAGTGGGCGGTTTTTTTATATACCCCATCAAACATTTTCGAGGCCTCTTCGCTTAAAGTATGAATTCCCCGATGGATGTTTGCATTATGGTTTAGATAAAAATCCGAAATAGCGTCCACAACCACACGGGGCTTTTGGGTGGTGGCGGCATTGTCAAGATAAACAAGTCTTTTGCCGTTTATTTTTCTATTTAGTATTGGAAAATCTTTTTTCACTGTAGTTATCATATATTTTAGGGTTCAACCCTAACAAATCCCTGCGCGATAAGGTTTTCTGCAAAAACCTTGCTTAAACCGCGAGACATTAAATAAAAAGTTTCCTTCTCGGACGGTTTGGAAATAGAAACACTATGAGAACATTTTACATCATTATTCTCTATTTCAAGCGCGGGACTTGCGATAACTTTGCAACCTCTCCCCACCAAAAGAACTTTCAAAGACAAGTTGGAGTCGCAATTTGTAACATTTTTCTCCACTTTTACATTCCCTCTAAAGGTAAGTTCCGCATTATCGTATAGCACCGCTTTAACCAGAACCTTAGCCAAACTATTTTTTGCCTTATGGACAACAGTTGCGTCCACATTAAGCATCTCGTTCTTTTTAAGAACAATCGTCTCCACCACAGAAACAGCCTCCTCTGATTCTTTCAGTTCCAGATTTAGTTTTTTCTCCCCCTTTTTTGGATTTGTGAATTTGTATTTTGTCATTTTAATTTTTTATCCTACTCCGCCTTCCATCTCAAGCGAAATTAAACTGTTTAATTCCATTGCGTATTCCATAGGAAATTCTTTGGCAATAGGCTCAATAAACCCATTGACCAGCATACTTACCGCTTCTTGTTTTGGAATTCCCCTACTTGTTAAATAAAACAACTGTTCCTCATTTATCCGCCCTACAAGAGCCTCGTGGCTAATTTGTGGGTTTTCTCCTTTAATATCCATAAGAGGGTAAGTATCCGACCTTGAGTTTTTATCCAAAATCAAAGCGTCGCATACAACATTGCTTTTGCAATTTTCAGAAGTTTTTGCAATTTTAACTAGCCCCCTAAAACTAGACCGTCCGCCATTTTTGCTTATAGATTTAGAAATTATTTGGCTAGATGTATTGTTTGCCAAATGAACTACTTTTCCCCCCGCGTCCTGATGCTGATTTTTTCCTGCAAACACCATACTTAAAATAATCCCTTTAGCGCCTTCTTCTAAAAGATAAACCGCTGGATACTTCATAGTAATTTTAGAACCCAGATTACCATCCACCCATTCCATAACACCGTCTTGATAAACGAACGCTCTCTTGGTAACGAGATTATAAACATTTTTGCTCCAGTTTTGGACAGTGGTGTAACGAACGCGGGCGTTTTTCTTAACAAAAATCTCCACCACCGCGGAATGCAAAGAGTCCGTGGAATATATAGACGCAGTGCAACCTTCTAAATACGAGACAAAACTGCCCTCATCCGCAATAATTAAAGTTCTCTCAAACTGTCCCATATTCTTGGCGTTTATTCTAAAGTAGGCTTGCAAAGGTAACGCCACTTTTACATTTTTAGGGATATAAATAAACGATCCCCCGCTCCAAACGCAAGAGTTCAAAGCCGCAAACTTATTGTCTGTGGAAGGTATCGCCTTGCCAAGATACTCTTTAACAAGTTCGGGGTATTTTTTTAACCCCTCATCCATACTCAAAAAAATTACCCCGCACTTTTCCAAATCCGAAAGCAAGGAACCATAAACTATCTCTGACTCGTATTGAGCTTTAACTCCCGCCAAATATTTCTGTTCCGCTTCTGGTATGCCAATACGGTCGTAAGTTTTTTTTATATCTTTTGGTAAATCTTCCCATTTTTTAACTTGGGTCCGCGCGGGTTTTAGATAATAATAAATATTATCAAAATTAATACCGGATAAATCTCCCCCCCAGTTAGGCAGAGGGAGCGACTTAAAAACATCCAAAGCATTAAGCCGAAACTTGCGCATCCACAAAGGTTCGTCTTTAATTGCAGATATTTCTCTTACAATATCTTCATTAAGCCCTTTTTTGGACTTAAAAACATATTCTTCGGGGTAGGAAAAACCGTATTTATAGTTATCTAAATTTAAGTTAACCATCGCAATTCTTAATTTGACTTTTGAATTTACTCCCCGTACCCCCCCTTCTCCTCCACTTCCTCCGAAAGTTCAATACCCCCAGATTTAACAACCCTCCCATTCAACATTATGTGAACAAAATCAACATCCAGATATTTCAATATGCGAGTGTAGTGGGTAATTATTAAAAAACTCAATTTGGGATTCTTAATTTTTATTTTGGTAAAAGATTCCGCCACAGTTTTAAGCGCGGAAACATCCAACCCGCTATCCGTTTCGTCCAAAATTGCAAGTTTTGGAGAAAACATAGCAAGTTGCAAAATCTCGCTTTTCTTTTTCTCCCCCCCGCTAAAACCTTCGTTCAGATATCTTTGCATAAATCCTTTATCAATGTTTAAAAATTTTAAACTGCCCTCTAAATTTTTATTGAAAAATCCTAACGGTTTTCCAAGTTCCTTGTAAGCAGTTCTTAAAAAAGAAGCCATAGAGACCCCGCTAATTTCAACGGGATACTGAAAAGCTAAAAACAAGCCAAGTTTAGCCCTTTTATCGGGACTTAAATTAAGAAGAGATTTACCCTCAAAAGACATCTCCCCACCTACAACTTTATATAACGGGTTTCCCATTAAAGTGTTGGCAAGAGTGGATTTACCCGAACCGTTGGGTCCCATTAAAATATGAGTCTCACCGGATTTTATACGCAAAGTAACACCTTTTAGGATTCTTTTCCCTTCCCTATTAACTTCTAGGTTTCGTATTTTTAACATGCTTTAAGAAAGGAGTTATTACACACCTCTTTCCCTCATATAAACACCTTCCTAAAACAGAATAAAATACCTTCCTGCCTTCTTTTTTGGACACAATAAGACCCACATTTTCCATCTCTTTTAGGTGGTAGGATATTGTGGGTTGTGTTAAATTAAATTCCTTTACAATATCCGAAACAGAAAGCGTTTTTTGCTTTGACAACAAAGCGTATATTTTAGCGCGAACGGGAACCGCAAGCGCTTTAAAACAATAAGGACATTCGTCTTTTATATTCATAACATATAGACAATAGTCTATATGTTAAAAGGAGTCAAGGGGTATTAGAAAATTTGCGACCGGAGATTTTACACAATCTTTTATCAAAAGTGGCGAAGATGTTGGCTTTTTTGCTCCGCGCAAAGCACAGATTATAGGAATCTTCCAAATCAAGTGATGTTGTACAGTATGTTTTAACCGCGCTTAATAAAATATCCCTGTTCTCTATATCTATAAAGTTCATTCTTAAAATATCTATAAGAACAGAGGATATTTGTTTTTTGTCCTTTTTATAAAAGCTGGATAGCACCCAATATATCTCAAAAACCACAATCGCCGTTGTAAAAAGTTGTATGTTGGATAAAGCCCCTTCCCTAAAAAGCTTATTCGCCTTTCTATTTTGATCTAAAGGCTCCCCAATAATAAGCCTAATAAAATAATTTGTGTCAATAAACACCCTATCCATTAAAGTACTCTTTCTTTGATTCTCTTATTATATCGTCGGCACTCATATTCTTATATTTTTCGGGTACTTTCACTACCCCTGAAAGCCTGCCCACGAGATTTTCCGCCGGGGTTAATATTATGGAACCATGCGATTTTTCCGCAATAAGAAACCCGCCCTCATCTAAATTCAAGGCTTTGAATATCTTTGAAGGAATGGTAACCTGTCTTTTGCTGGTTATTCGCACAGTTTTAAGCATATCCTTACTATAATACAAAGGTAAGGAAAAGTCAAATTCTTCTACAGTAACTTAATTAAGGGAAACTTCTTAACAAAGGTCTCTCCTTTGCAAAGGAGAGACCTTAGTCTATAGGACTTTACTAAAGACTCCGTTCCGGTACAATTCAACAAAAATAAAAATGAGATATAGAGACAGCAAAGCAAAGCCCTCTTTGCGGGTTAACTGCCGTTTCGTTCTCATAAAAACCGCTAAAAGAATAACCGCGAAAATCACAAAAAACGAAATTATTCTTGTTTCCTCAAGGTTAGTAACTTTAAATGGCGACACTAAACATAAAAGAGCCAAAACAAAAGTGTTCATAGAGGCGCTACCCAAAAAATCTCCTATACCCACTATTTTATGTTTTGAAGTTATTGTTTTTATTGCCAGGGAAAATTCGGGCAGATTGGTTCCAATAGAAAGGAACAAAACTCCCGCCAAGATAACCGGAACAAGCAGTTCCTCCGCCAAAATTAAAGATAATTCCACCACCCCTTTTGAAAACACAAAAATTCCAAACATTCCTACAAGAACAAATAACAGAAGTTTAAGCGCGCCTTTTTTGCTATGACCAGAGCTTTTTATCTTTTCAATAAAAGACTCGTCCTCGTTAAGCATATACATATAAACCACATAAAAAATCAAAAGGACAGCCCCGTCAACCCTCGTAAGATTGCCGTCTAAAGAAAAAAAGGCGGGCAAAGCCGTAACAAAGGAGGATAACACAATGTCTTTAGTGCTTAAAACTTTTCGTATCGCAACATTCCCAGTAAATATGGCGGGCAAAGATATCACCAAAGTTAAAAGAACAAAAATCGCCCCAAGCAAATTCCCCAAAGAAAGTTGCGGAGTTTTATCTATTACAGAGTTAACAGCAACAAAAATTTCCGGTAAGGATGTGGCAAACCCCAATACAAAAAAACCAATGGCGAATTCCGGAACGGAGAAACATTTGGCCAACTTTATCACATTAAGAACTACAAAACCCGTACTTTTAGCAAGCGCTACCGAAAGAAGCAAAATTAAAAAAAGGGCAAGAACTACATCCATAGTATGGGTTTAGTATAGCACACTCCATAATGCAATCTCATTGGGGTACGGACCCCTAAAACTTTGAACAATTCTTGCAAAAAGCTATAATATGCACATGCTTGCGATACTAACCGGAGATGGAAAAGGAAAAACCACTTCCGCCCTCGGAACAGCTTTAAGGGCCGCGGGATGGAACAAAAAAGTTTTGTTCGTCCAATTTATAAAGATGGACGAATTCCCAACCGGCGAGAAAAAAGCTATAGAAAAATTCCTCCCTGCCAACATCACCATTAAAACTTTGGGTCTTGGGTTTGTGGGTATAAAGGGAGACGATAAAAGTCTAAACGCGCATCGGCAAAAAGCCAAAGAAGCGCTTGAAAAAACAAAAGAAGCCGTTTCGCGTTGCCATTACGATTTGGTTGTTTTGGACGAGATATTAGGCGCAATCGCCGGAAGACTGCTAACTGTAAAAGATGTTTCCAGTCTTTTGGACAAAGTGGACAAGAATTCGGATGTGGTTCTAACGGGTCGTTCCGCACCAAAAGCTTTAGTGGACAAAGCAGATTTGGTATCCGAAATCAGAAAAATAAAACACCCTTATGATAAAGGAATTTTAGCAAAAAAAGGTTTTGACTTTTAGAGGATATGCTATACTAAAAACAGAAATGAATTTTAAATTTATCGTGCCCATCTCAATACTTATTCTCGTTTCAGCTATCTATATACCTAAAGTTTTTTCGCACACGCAGAAACCAATAGAAGAAACCCTCCTCACTGGCAAATACGAGTTAACTCAAAAACAAGCGCTATTCCATGGCCAAAAAATTCCCATTCCTTCGCCCAAAGAATCTAAAATAGTCGCTGGCGTTTTGGGAAAGTCCGATAACGAAAAAAGAATAGAAATTGACCTCACAAATCAAAAACTTTACGCTTATGAGGGGGGTGAAAAAATCTTTGATTTTCTTATATCCAGTGGCAAATGGGGATGGACGCCAACCGGAGAATTTACCATTTGGACAAAATTAAGATACACGCTAATGACAGGGGGTTCGCAAGCGCTAGGAACATACTATTATCTTCCCAATGTGCCTTTTGTAATGTTTTTCTACAACGAGGATGTTCCAAAAATGAAGGGTTTTAGTTTGCACGGAACATACTGGCACGATAATTTCGGCCACCCAATGAGTCACGGATGTGTAAATATGAAAACTGAAGAAGTGGAACAACTCTTTTACTGGGCCAAACCAGAACTTCCAAAAGGACAATGGAGCGTGTATGCAAATTCTGATAATCCCGGAACAAGAATAGTAATCTACGGAGAAACCCCCAACGAATAAACTCCTTTCTGATATAATAATCTCTATGGAGATGGAAAAAACATATAACCACAAAAACACGGAAGAACGGCTTTATAAAATGTGGGAGGAGGGGGGTTACTTTACACCCAAAATTGACCCCGTCAAAAAACCTTTTTCCATACTCCTCCCACTTCCAAATGCTAGCGACCCTATGCATATGGGAAATATGCTCTTTACCATTCAAGATGTTTTAGCGCGGTGGCATCGTATGATGGGAGACCCCACTTTGTGGCTACCCGGCGGAGACCACGCAGGTATCGAAACACAATATGTTTATGAAAAACATTTAGTTAAACAAGGTACAAGCCGTTTAAATTATGATCGCTACACATTGTACAAAATGATTGCGGATTTTGTAGAGAAAAATAAAGGTGTAAACAAAAATCAAATGCGAAGAATGGGGTTTTCATTAGATTGGACAAGATACAAATACAGCTTGGACACAGAGATTGTTAAAAAGGTTCTTGAGACTTTCTCTAAACTTCATAAAGATGGTCTAGTCTACAGAGGAGAACGACTTGTTAATTACTGCGCCAAATGCGGAACGGCGCTTTCGGACTTAGAAGTTAATCATATAGCGGAAACCGCTACACTTTATTTCCTTGATTATGAGGCAATCCAAATCGCCACCACCCGCCCCGAAACTATTTTTGCAGATTCGGCCGTTGCCGTTAATCCAAGGGATAAAAGATACAAAAATCTTGTGGGAAAAGATGCAATTATTCCTTTAATAAACAAAAAAATACCAATCATATCCGATGAAGCGGTAGAAAAGGACTTTGGCACCGGGGCGTTAAAGATTACCCCCGCGCACGATGCGTTGGATAATGAGATCGGCCAAAAACACAAACTTAATTCCATTAAATGTATTGATATTCGCGGAAAGATGATGAATGTCCCCGCAAAATATCTTGGAATGAATGTGCCGACTGCCCGTGAGGCGGTTTTGGAAGATTTAAAAAAGGAAGGAAAGTTGATAAAAGAAATTCCCTTGGAACATACAATAAATACCTGCTATAAATGTAATAAAATCATTGAGTCCACACTTATTCCGCAATGGTATGTAAGAACAAAACCCCTAGCTATACCTGCAATTAAAGCTATTAAGGAAGGCAAAACAAAAATCGTTCCTAAAAAAAGGTTTGAGAAAATGTATTTTGATTGGCTAGAAAATATCCACGATTGGAACATCTCGCGGCAAATCGTTTGGGGACCAAGGATTCCCGCGTGGTTTTGTTTAGACTGCAACCCAGATATTGAAATAAATTTTATAGATAAAAGAGGACAGAAAGTTTTTGGAGAATATAAAAAGTTAAGGAAAAAATATGAATTTTCGGAAATTGAAAAAGGATTGCAATCATTATCCGCGCCGGTGGGCGCGAAATATTCTCTGGACAAAGGCATTTGCCATAAATGTAGCGGGAAAAATGTTTTGCAGGAAACCGATACTTTTGATACTTGGTTTTTGTCGGGTCAATGGCCCTTAACAACTTTAGGGTTTCCGGAAAGCGAGGATTTTAAATATTTTTACCCCACTTCTGTTTTAGACACTATGTGGGACATTTTATTTTTCTGGGTTGCCCGAATGATGATGTTATGCCTTTACAATACCGGACAAGTCCCTTTTAAAACCGTTCATTTGCACGCTAGAGTTGTAGACAAGAACGGCGCTAAAATGAGCAAGAGCAAGGGAAACACTATTGACCCTATGGAAATGGTTGAAAAGTACGGCGCTGACGCGGTACGAATGGCTTTAATTTTCGGCGTTGCGCAAGCAAGCGATGTTGTTGTAAGCGAGGATAAAATTAGGGCTATGAGAAATTTTGCTAATAAAGTTTGGAATATTGGGAGATTTTTGGAGTATTCGTTTGAGCAGTATGGTAAACCAGTACCCTTCTACTCTGAAAAAGTTACTGCCAAACTTCTGCCTTCCGATCGTAAGCAACTTAAGGAACTTAAGTTGCTTACGATTGGCGTCACCAAAGCCTTGAACACTTATCAATTCTCTAAAGCAGTAGAAAGCCTATACGAATTTGTTTGGCACACACTTGCGGATGTTTATGTAGAGGAAGTAAAAACAAGAGAAGATAAGGAGACAGCTTTAATGGTTTTGCGCCATGTTTATTTAACTTCTCTAAAACTCTTGCATCCGTTTATGCCTTTTGTAACCGAAGAAATTTGGAGCAAAATTCCAAGAGAATATAACAATCCCTTAATAATCTCCCCCTGGCCCCTATGAAATGGACATACCTCTAGCAGAGATTATACCTGTTGCGGCGGCGCCCACAATATTACCAGATGCCCCTGCCCCATCTCCCGCCACATACAAACCAGCTACCTCTGTTTGCAAATTTTTATCCGTTTTTATTTTTGAGCCTCTTAATTTTATTTCTGGGGCATACAAAAAATTAGAACCCGCATTAACTCCAGGCAAAACTTTATCCAAAATCTCCAAAGCCTCCAAAATATTGGTAACCATTCTAAAAGGCAAAGCCATAGAAATATCTCCCGGAGTGCTGTCCTTTAATGTTGGGGTCAACAAACTTTTTTGTATTCTTTTTTCAGTACTCCTTCTTCCATTCTTCAAATCCATAAGACGCTGTATTATCGGTTTTCCTCCACCTAAAGTTGTTGCCAATTTCGCTATAGATATAACATAGTCTGTAGTGTTTTCAATAGGCTCCGTTAACATAACTTCTTGCAAAAGAGCAAAATTGCTGTTTGGAGAATTGTTATCGGAATTGGAATGTCCGTTAACGCAAACATAACCCCCATAATCCTCAACCGCCACCAAACCTCCTGGACACGGGCAAAAAGTTCGCAGGGTGTCGTCAAAAGTTGGGGTTTGAAGGGAATAAATGTTTTCGTACATAACTTTGGAATGGTCTTCCATAACCGAGGCGGGAAACTCCACCCTAACTCCTGCTTCAACTTTTTGGTATTCGTAACTGATTTTTAAGCCCCCCGCTATATCCTGCAACCATTTAGCCCCTACTCTGCCGGGCGCGAGCAAAACTTTTCTGGAGTTAAACTCTTCTTTTGCGGTTTTAACTCTAAACACATCCTTTATTTTCTTAATACCAATCACTTCCGCATTTGTTTCAAAAACCACTTTGGATTTTTTTAAGTCCAAAACCATTTTTGAAATAATTTTTGGCAATGCGTCGCTCCCCACATGCCTGCAAAGACGGACATAAAGCCGTATATTATGCCGCTGACATCTCTTTACTAGAGTATTTACTTCTTCCAAATTTGTGGGAGTTATAGGCGCGGTAACACCATATTTTACAAAAATATCTTCCACATAATTAATAAGTCTCTGGGAATCTTCGCGGGGCAAAAAATCTAAAAGTTTTTCGTGGCTCAAATTTAAACTGAAATGAAGTTTCCCATCGCTAAATGTTCCCCCTCCCCCTACTCCACACAAGGTTTCGCTCTTTTTCCGCGCTTTTAGATCGCTTCCCTTTTCAATAATTAGAATGTTTCTGATACCCTTTTTGCAAAGCTCCAAAGCAGCAAAAAGCCCTGCGGGACCAGCTCCTACTATAATTACATCGTAGATTTTTAGCATATTTTAACAGATGTAATCCTTTGGAAAAAACGATAAGGGGATTACAATACATTATTAATTTTTTAGGAGAGATTGTAAATAGTAAGAATACCAAAAAAACAGGCCTATCAAAACATAGCAAAATGTCTTGACAGGCCTTTCTAATCATACGGTATATGGAAACCATAGATTAGGATACGACGCGACCCCCTCTTCAGAAAAATCACCCGTGCGGTCCAAAAATGTCCAACTGCACGAGCAACTTTGCCCATCCAAGTCCGCTCTCCAATCTCTCAACCACTCCTCATAGGAACTCTCTGCCGTTACCCAATTCCAAATATTGTGCCTACCCACCATATATCCAGCGCGCCAAGCGCAAAAGTTCACTACACCTCCAGAATGTATATGCAAAGTTGAGGGGAAGGACGCTTCGGAACATTTGTGACTTTGACGAATCCCAAGATCTGGTAGTCCAGACAAAAAATCCCTGGAAGGCATAAGGAAGTTTCCGGGCGATTCTTTAATAGCCACTAACTTGTCGGCCAACGCCTCCAAAGCAAGCCTATCAGAAAAATCAAGAGCTGTGTTTGAAGTCCGGCCAATGCAAAGTGTCTGTTCCGGACAGAGGTTTAGATAAACCCCCATCAAAGAAAGCACTTTGTAAGTGTCCATTATCTTGTCGAGAGTATGCTTGTTGACAATACAGCCCGCGCCCAAAGTCCAAGAAACATTTGCATATTCCGTGGTCAGAAAGCGCAAAAAATATTGTCCCAAAAGGCTCTTGCGCGCGCTGCCGTGCGTTAGACGCCGGAGCTCTTGGAAAACATCTATAGCAAAAATATCCTCATCTCTGCTAGCGCCGTCAACCGAAACCGTAATATTTGTCAAACCCCCGGCAATCAGTTTGTCCAGTAACCTTCTATTCCTCAAAAGAGGAATACCGCTAGTCAACAAAACTACAACAGCGCCTGGAAAGGTATTGATATGAGTTATTATCTCCTCCACCCCATGTTTTACGGCAGGTTCCCCTCCAATCAATGTGAACAGACGAATCTTCATTGTGTCATACAGATAGTCAAAAACACGCTTCCACTGATCTACATTTAGTTCCGAAGATAAAAGTCGCTTCCTCTCCGCAGGTAGCATAAGGGTGTATGGACAATACCCACAACCTTCCATACATATTTCGCTTAGGAAAACCTGAACCTGCCTAGGGTATAGTACTTGCGCATGAACTTTAGACATAAATTCTTCCTCCTTAAGAAAATATTGAATTTACAAGGTGCCGAAAAATGGGCATAAAAAAACCCCGAAATCGGGGTTTTACCTTATAAATAGTTTTTTTATGTCCGCTCTTCGCTTATACATTCTAAAAAATAACTTTACCAAAAACCTTTCCGTAAAGTCAATGATTTTTCCCCAACTGGCGGTGTGCGTTCGAAAAAATTCGAACTGATTTCGCCCAAAATTTGTAGGTCGTGGCGGAATTCCCCCCAAACCCCCCTTCCGCCCGCCCGCAGAAGCGACCCTTTCAGATTGGACGATTTAAAGTTTTTCTTTGGCGGCAAATTCTTTACCTTATCGTAAAACTATTTGAATA
>JAHIUT010000033.1 GCA_018817085.1 Patescibacteria group bacterium
CAACAAAGTGGGGTGCAAATGATTAATAATAAAACCAAAAATAGTGCCATTCTAACTAGTAAATAGAACGCCAGTGACAACAAACCACTTTAACGAGTTTGCTTTTTGCTATCTACAATTTTTGCGGGGTTTCAGAACAAATCAAAATTATTCGCTGAATGATAATAAAAAGTTCCGACATAGTAGTTCGGCTTCGCTCACTATTTTTAATCAACTAGTGCCAGCCATTAGATTTTGTTTTCCGATGCAATCGGAATTACAAAATCTTATGTTTCGAGCGAAGCGAAGGATAATTAGTTAGCGCAATTGGGCAGAGGCTGTTAGATAAGGGTGTTTCAGTTATAATGTATTTATGGAAATAGAAAAAAAGGTTTGGTCAAAATACACAACCTTAATGATGGGGGTTAAAGGTTTTTCTGTACGCTTCAAAACTATCCTTTAAACTCTTAAAAGAGTTTATCCAGACCAAGATAAAATGATATTAGAAAAGTAAAGCCCGGAAATTCCGTAAAACTTCCGGGCTTGCAGGGCATAAACAACTCGCCTATTACTTCCTTCAACTCTCTCTTTGGACATACAAGTCTTGGATGAGGAAGTTCACTGCACGGATTGCGTGTTGACAGAACACCTCGTCAACTTCCCAAATACTCCCGCTTTTGATATGCGAATTGTGAGGGCAACCCCCACCGCAATTTGCGAGCGCAATACAATCCAAACATCGCTCCATATTTATTGGGGAACGCCGTCTCCATTCTTCCCAGTATGGATGTGTTCCAGGGTCAAATGTTTCGTTTGGTGTTACAAAATACTCTCTCGTTCCACAAAACGCATGACATGTTCCCACATCCCCATTTGGAGCCATAGCAATTTGCATACCGCATCCACCACAATCCGCAAAGTAAAAATCTCCCTGAACAAAAGAACGAACTTTCCTCATAAACCTATCTTCGTGGACACCATTAGAACGAGCTATCTCAAAACAGCTCACCAATTTATCCCCCACCTTGGGACCGTACTCCTTTGGATTAGGTATGGGACGCGCCGTACTTTCCAGAAGTGTATTGAACCCAAGTGAATCCATCCCAAGATTTGAGATCATCCAATGAGTCACATCTTCAAGATGATCTATGTTATGAGAATCTATAGTACAACAGGTACCTACATTTGCGCCCATCTCACGGAGCATTGTTATAGAACTCATCACAGAGTCGTAAGTCCCCTGCCCTTGATGATCTACCCGCATTTGGTCATGCATACAAGCGGGACCGTCAAGAGATATGGCAATACTAACACCATGCTTAATAAGAATCCTTGCAATTTCCAAAGTCATGAGAATTCCATTCGTGTTAAGTGTTATCTGCGTATTTCTAGGCAAGTCGCCCGAAATTCGCAATTCACGAATGTATTGCAAGGTTTGTTCAACAACAGACCAGTTCATAAGAGGTTCCCCTCCATACAGGATGATATGGGGACCCTCTTTGGCTTTGCTCAAATGCTTCCTAGAATAGAACCGTGCGAGCAAGTCCACTCCTTTTCTTGCTGTCTCCGCGGACATTAGCGAAAATTTGTAGCCGTCTGGTATTCCCCCTTCGAAAAAGCAGTATCTGCAAGCGATGTTGCAGGCGTCCGTTAGAAGAAGATACAAAATTGCTATCGCGGGTTCCTCCAAAAACCCCCTTAATTTTTCCACATCTATCGTCTCATCTTCGTCTGGCTCCAAAAGCATTTTCTTATTCCAGAGCTGGCGCAGAAAAGCTAGCAGAGGTTTACGATCACCCATATCCAGTGAGGTCGCAAGAAATCTGGGTGTAAATGGTTGTTCCACAGATCTGATGGCGGTTACAACACTTCCTGAAGTATACACAACCGCTTGGCTTAATGCGTTGTAAAGTGCAGCGACGCCGTCATCCAGCTCTACAAAGTGAAGGAACCTTGAAAATCTAACAGGCGTATCCAGTTTAAGCCTACTCATCTAACTATCTCCTTTCCTTATTCAGGTTTGTTATGTTAAGGGTATCTGTTTCCTTAGAACGGATCAGAAGCCAGATACCCTTAGATTACTGCTACACACGCCTCCGAAGTGAGGTGCGAGTAACAGACGAACGGTGGCAGGGTGTACATCGACAAGAATCGCACGCTGTGCAATCACAGCGGCTATCGCACTTCATCTTCACACCACTGCCAATCTTGCCTCGGACGCGGTTGAAGTCTGCCCGCTTAGGAACCCAGTAATTGAACATGGGAACATCCCTCCTTACTATTTAAGATGTTCTGAAACACATCTCGTAGCTATCACCGTTCATGATAAGCTAAGATGATTGGATTTTAGCGTAACTTTGCAATAAACGCAAACCCATATAGAATATACGATATTTTTGGTAATATAAACACAATGAATTCAAAACCAAAACTTAAATTTAAATGGGATATGGAATACGATCAATGGACAGGTAAAGAATTCCTAACATTTAAGGACAAAGACATTTTTTCTAACTCTATATTAAAAGACCACCCAACACTAATATCCTGCGAAAAAATGGAATCCGGGACTAGAAAAGAATTTATTGATGAGTTTGTTGAAAAATATTATGAGGAACATAAATGGAAAAGGTTAGGTTTTTTAAAGCGAGCTAAAGAAGATTGGGCAAAAATAGAAACCGCTTTTTTTGAAACAACTGACAAACTATTTTCAAGAAATCCAAAAGGCGGGTACAATTGGCCGAAAGGCAATTACATTTGTTATCTATCTATTTTCAACTGCAACCCTCGGTTTATTAAAGAAAAAGAGTTTCAGGCGTACTATAAACATCCTTTGGGAATAAATTTTGTTTGTATTCACGAGATGTTGCATTTTATATTTTACGACTATCTTGAGAAAAACTTTTCAAAACAATACAAAGAATACGATGAGAGGGTAATTTGGAAATTATCCGAGGTGTTCAATGATGTTATACTAAGGACAGATGAGTTTATATCCTTAACAAAGCAAAAGGAACCTTCTATTTATGCCGAGAGTAGAGAGGAACTTGTTAAATATCGAAAGATGTGGGGAAAAGCGAAGGGAAGCACAGAGATTTTTATAAAAAACTACTTTTCCTCTTTGAAAATGTGAAAAGCTCCTACTTGTTGTATAATCCTAATAAAATCAACTAAAGGAGAGAGTGACATGTGGACAATAGCGGATCAATACACACACGCCGAGGATTACGACCTGGAGAACAGCAGATACATTGAAGACATTCCATTTTGGGTAGACATCTGCAGGCGTACTGTCAGAAAAGGTGGGGCTGTTTTGGATATGTGTTGTGGGACTTTTAGAGAAGGGTTAGCAATTGCCGAATCGGCTTCTAGAAACGGTTTTACGCTAATTGGAGTAGATATATCTATTCCTATGTTGAAACAGGCAAAAGCGAAGCTTTCTACACTTTCCTTACAAGCTCAAGATTGTGTGCAGTTAGTCAATGGGGATATGGAAAATGTTAGGGTTGGAGTTGGTATGTATGACCTAGTGTTGGTCCCATTCAACAGTTTTGTGCATACCATTGGTATCAAAAGAAAAAGAAGCACTCTATCCAATATCTACGCACATCTAAAAGATACTGGTCTTTTTCTTGCGGATATATTTATCCCTGATATAAATCACTTGTTTGGTATGCATTCCTACCCCAAAACTGTTTACGAGGAATTCAGTATAACAACCGGAGGTGTAATGCTCGTTAGACAAGTTACTGGTCATTACGATCAAGTAACACAAGTTCTGGAATGTATGTATTACTACCAGATATACGATACTTTAGGCAAAGGAAACCTGATAAGATCGTATTGCTTGCCGTTTATTACCCAATTGATATTCCCCAACGAATGGGAGCTTTTACTGGAACTGGCGGGGTTTAAAGTAATAGAGTGGTGGGGAAGTTATAACATGAAACCGTTCAGACAAGAATCTCAAAATATGCTTTTTCTTTGCGAGAAAGGATAAATGAGATATTTCCAAAGGGCTTTGCCACCTCAACGAGGTAAAGCCCTATTTTTACCTCAAATATAATTAATTTTCTCCCACTTTTGTTATAATACTGGGGATTGCGAAGGATAATTAGTTAGCGCAATTGGGCAAAGCTGTTATGAAAGGGTGTTCCAACTAATAATTTCAATAGGGTGCGGACCCTAAAGGGTTCGACCCTTAAAAACTTAACAATTTCTAAGTTTTAGTTATAATGTATTTATGAAGATAGAAAAAAAGGTTTGGACGAAATATTTTCAGGCAATTATAGTATGACTGGAACAAAAATTTCCATTTTCAAAGGAAATAAAATTAGAAGGGTTACCCACAAAAACGAATGGTGGTTTTCTATTTCAGATATTGTTGCCGTACTTACAGACAGTCCTCAACCAAAAACTTATTGGGCGAAAATGAAGGATAGGGACAAGGAAATGTCGCAACCGTTCCCATTTTGGGAACAGTTGAAATTACTAGCCGAAGATGGAAAAATGCGTAAAACCGATTGCGCGGACATAGAGGGCATTTTCCGTATAGTGCAATCAATTCCCTCCCCTAAAGCCGAACCATTTAAACGCTGGCTTGCAAAAGTTGGTTATGAACGGGTGCAAGAAATAGAAAACCCAGAGTTGGCCACTAAACGCACTCGCTTACTCTACAAACTAAAGGGTTACAGTGAAAACTGGATAGAAAAGCGAATGCGTGGAATAGCTATTCGCGAAGAGCTAACAGACGAATGGCAAAAAAGAGGTGTAAAACGACAAAAAGAATATGAGATTTTGACGGCAGAAATTTCCAAAGCGTCTTTTGGCATAACTCCAAGCGAATATAAGAAATTAAAGGGTTTGAAGAGAGAAAATCTGCGTGACCATATGAATGACTTTGAGCTAATTTTCACAATGTTAGGGGAGAGAGTTACAACTGAAATTTCTCAGCAGGAAAAACCAAATTCCTTTCCTAAAAATAAAACAGTGGCCAAAAGAGGTGGGAGAGTTGCAGGCAAGGCTAGAACAGAAACGGAAAAAGAAATTGGTAGGAGCGTAGTTTCCAAAAATAATTATCTTAAAAAGCCAGAAAGTCAAAAACAGTTAAAAGCTGAAAATGGTAAGAAAAATACGGTCTTCAAATAATTTCACTGGGGTGATTTTTTGCCATTTCGTAATTTTTTATCAACTCTAAATCCCTTTTATCCTTTTCCCTTCCGCTAACCTTTTTAAATCTTTTAGCAAGTTCTAAATTTACAAATCTATAACCCTTTATCGTATCCGCTGTGTTAATCTGCTCCATTACTGTCGCAATTGAAGATTGCTCATCAAAGGACCCTTCCCAGAATATATGAAGATTTCCAATCTTTATATCTTTTGATTCACTGTTTCTTTCTAGATACTTTTGTGATAGTTCTTTCCATAATTTTGGCGTAACTAGAATATCCAAATCATTAGCTTCTCTTATGCCTCTAATAGCTAATACTCCAGAAGAAGTTATTGCGTACTGGTCTTTAGGGAAATTTAATTTATCTAGCTCCGCAAGCAAAATATCAATTTTCATATACCCACTATAACATTTGATATTTGTTTTATGAATCCTTTTCATACCTTCTCATTCATCTCATTTACATCCCAGAGAATAAAACGGCTCTCAGCCAGAATGGGCAAAAATAATTAGGGTTTTAATCATATTAAAATACTATTTCAGGACATTAACAATAGTATTGCAAATATACTCTATCTTTTCAGCATCCAAATTCGGTCCCGAGGGCAAACTCACACCGTTCTTGGACAAATACTCGGCTACTGGCATTTTCTCATCTACCTCAAATCTTTTGTATTTGTGAATCGGGAAAAAGAACGGCCGGCTATCTATTCCTGCCTCTTTTAAACGAGCTATCAAAAAATCTCGAGTAACTTTTCCTTTTGATGGCACTAATATAGAGTACATCCAAAAAACACTTTTTGCCCATTCAGCATCAGGAGAAAGTATAATTCGTGGTACTAAAACTTTTAAATGTTTTTCATAAAGAGTTGCGATTTCTCTTTTCTTTCTTATAATCAGCTCTATTCTGTTAAGCTGTGCAAGGCCTATAGCTGCCTGAACATTCGTCATTCGATAATTAAAGCCAAGCGAGGGGTAGTAATACTTCCTTCTTGCCGAAACACCATGGTCTCTAAGAGTTCTCATTTTATCGGCTAATTTTTTACTATTAGTAACAACCATTCCTCCTTCTCCAGTCGTTACTATCTTATTTCCGTAAAAAGAGAAACAGCCTGCGTTGCTCAAGGACCCTACTTTTCTCCCCCGATATTCTGCTCCATGAGCTTCAGCAGCATCTTCATAGACAGATAAATTATACCTGTAAGCAAGCGAAAAGATTGGAAGCATATTAGCAGGATGGCCATAAAGGTGTACCGGAATTATAGCTTTGGTTTTTTCGTTAATCTTTAACTCTATTTTTGTAGGATCTATGTTCCAAGTTTCAAGTTCTGAGTCAACAAAAACAGGTTTTGCTCCTGTATAAACAACTGCATTAGCAGTTGCTACAAAAGTCATTGATGGAATAATTACCTCATCTCCAAGACCAACTCCACCCGCTCTTAAACACAAGTGGAGGGCAGCAGTGCCACTCGATGTTGCTATTCCATATCTTGAGCCACAATACCCAGCGAATTTGTGTTCAAACTCAGGAATATTCTTGCCAATCGAGGATATCCAACCGGATTTTAATGTTTTTACTACTAAATTTAATTCTTCTTCGCCAATAATAGGTTCTGCAATGGGTATAAACATAGTGTCAATAAACCCCCAAAAGCTTGCTCTCCAATTGAAAGTTATCCTATAAGGCCAGGTAGAAGTTCGTCTATTGCTTTTTTGTGATTTTGATATTGATTGGGAAATACTAAATACTTTACTAAGGTATTTGCTTTAACCCACTTATGTCCTCTGAATTCCTGAGTAGAAAAAATCAGCCCATTTTTATTCCCAGCAAATCTTAAGATAACCTGATCATAAGATTGACCTCTATATTTCCCCCCATGGATTTTCATAACTGTATCTGGGGGGTAATCATATTCTATTTTATGAGTACTAATGCCAATTACTTCGAACTCCGCCTTTTTAGAACCAATTTCTTCTTCTAGTTCTCTAAATAAATTTTGTTCCAATGTTTCATTACCCTCACGGCCACCACCCAAAAAATTCCATTCGTTATCTTTATATCCATTTTTCTGAATCAGAAGAAAACTATCGTTTTTGTCTATAACAATAGCAATTACTCCTTTACGGTATGGTCTGTTTGTTTGATTATTATTATCCATAATTAAATATATATTTCAGGAAGCCCAGACTCTTCCTTAAGGAATCTTACCATATCTGAATATTTTTTTCCTGTTGGATCTATATTTTTCATTTTATTTTCAGCTCTATCAAATATAGTATCCTGAAATTTATGGTCACCTCCATGACAAACGGCCCCATAGCTCCAATGTCTGGCTGATATTTTCATTCTCTCAGAATGGAAAGTTTTATAGTCGGGATATTTCTCGTTAAATACATATTTTCCCCCGAGCATAGTAATTATTCCTGAAGTTTTAAGCATATGAACAGTTGATTTACATAGAGCAATCCAGATATCATTGAAGTTCGGCGATACAAAGTAATTGAGAAAGTACGAGTCAAAACTAGGGTCTGTACTTAAATATGCAATAAAAACCAATGAGGTAATGTTAGAGGGGGTAAAAAATTTTAATCGGGTCAACCCACTCAAATAGCCAGCTAAAGAGCCGATAAATTTACCAGCATGATAAAGAGCTTCGTTTTTAAAATCATCATTACTGTATAAGAAAATGTGCGGATTAATTGTTTTACCACTAAAGTAGCCTCCGTATAACTTATCTTCTCCATCATCAACTATCGCTTTCATACTTATGCCAGTAAAATGTATTGGAACTCCCTTAAAGTTGTAGATAAGCCTCTTGTTTTCTTTAAAAGAATTGTCGATGGAAATTATATCCAAATCACTTTCAGCCATATTCCTATTTATGACATAACTTCCAAATATTAACCACAATGCCTGTTTGTAGTCAGTGAAATTAACATCATCCTTTATGTATGCAATAGCTTCTTTTACAAATGAGAGATTGGTAGGAGAGATTATGTCCTCCATACAGGTATTAAGAACGGGATGAGCTTTCTTTTGATTATATTTCATCATAATCATTAATTGTGTTCAGCAAATATATTCCATGACAAAAAGTACAATATTGTTGATTGAGGTTATTAGCAACATGGGGGATCAGACTAAGCCATATAGTCGCATGTATATATTTGATAACATCGTGTTGTTCTCCAAACTTTTCAATAATGCTCTTACTATAGCCACTAAGCCCATTATCGGTAATCGAATAGCTGTGACTGCTGGTGGTACCCGCCTCTTTTTTATAGGTGAATTTACCATTATTCAGAGAGTCAAAATTACCAACGATACTGTAATAAATTTTAGCAATATCATAACGTACATCTCCATAAAAATCGGTATTTCCAAAACAACCTCTGGGATCTATTAAATATAACTTCTTGTCACTGGACACAACAACATTACTCATAGTCATATCCCCATGGATAAATGCAAATCTAGTGTTTAAGAGTCGTTTCTCAAGGTACTTGTAGATGTTCTCTAGTTGCTTGATAGGATTGGAAAACTTACAACCATTTATAAAGATAGTAGCGGTATTCATATTTGATTTATCAAAAAATTCTATTAGCGCACGCTTTGGTTTTAAATAATACATACTGAAAATATCATCCTTATTTGGATTACTTGTTTTATGATGTAACTTTTTAGCTAGCTCAATAAGTTTGTCAAACATCTCAGTAGAATGTTCTTTGTTCATAATTACCCATTGATATAAGTTGTCTCCATCAATGGCTTGCATTTCATAATAACTCAAGTTACTTTTATCTGGTCTATTTACCTTTCCATTGCAGCTATAAATACGAGGTATGTTGTCAGGTATTATTTTTTGAGCCTCTTTAAACCACCGTGTTTCCTTTTCAAACCTATCTTTTGGTACACCTTTTATCACTTTGTTACCACTAAAAGATATTTGATTATAAAACCTGGAAACAACTTGTTTTTTGTTCATAATGTGGTCTTTCATTTATAAGTTTCCTTGTTTAACGAGACGGTCGTTTCTGAGATTAAACTCGAGTTGTTGAAGTATATTTTTATCATTCTTACTGGCAACTAGGCGGGTCGTTTTTCTTAAATCTAACCACATTCCAGAATTCCCCTCATCGGCATCTGAATCTATGTGGGGAGTATCTGTAGTTATTTTAAACGAATACGAAAAGTTCTTCTTATCAGTTTTATCAAGTATCAAGTGGCTTGGTATAGTGACTTTGTACCCAGTATTTTTCCAGACCGTCTTAATTGTAGCTTGGAGCCATGATTCATTTGTTTTTTTAGGTATTTTTGGTAAGCTATAGACCGATTTTTCTTGCTTAAGTAAATACACTTCTTCATGATTGTTGACAGATCTGTATAATGCGAAAGTTGACTGCTGATTGTGATTGCAAACGGCTTTATATAATTTTAGATGACTCTTTGCCTGTTTTCTTAAATTGCGTTTAGTTTTAAAAAACGACAATGCGTTTCTTGTATATCTCTTTCTTGTTTTCTCATCGGTCAATATTTTTAAAATCGCATTGTTGAGAGAGTTGTGATCGCCGTACTTACAAAGAATTCCATTATAGCCATTCTTTATCGATTCGTTAATCCCTATGACATCGGATCCAATTACCGGACATTCACAGGCCATTGCTTCTAGAAAGACTGTTCCATAACCTTCGGCTTCCGAACATAAGACAGTTATATCAGCGATGTTATAGAGAATGGGCATATCCTCATCAGAAAATTTGGTATGCTCAACCACTTTAATGTTTCCTATTCTATTTTTGAAGTCCTGATAAATTAAGTGCTCTTCTTGGTCTTCTGGTATTCCAGTAATAATCACTTTAATATTATGATTAGGAACGGATAATTTTGACAGTGCTTCAGAGACAAAATTAAGACCTTTTCTTTTTCGGAGTCTGCAAGGAATCAATAATACCGAATCATGAAATTCTATATTTAAACGCTTACGCATTTGACAAAGTGGTCTAGAGTCCCGTATTTTTTTAAATTTATTTTGATCAATCCCTGGATATATTAAATGGATGGAGTCGTTTTCAACTCCAGACCCTAAAAGACTATCTCTGTAGGCAATGCCCGGTGCGATATATGTAACTGAAATATTCCTATTTACATAATCGAATAAAGACCACGTGCTATTTTTCTTAATACTTTCTTCTCGATACATTGGAGTTTTAGTGTGCGTTACGATATGAGGGATACCATAGTTTAAGTTTGCGATTTGGCCAATCAAAGTTTCTTCGATATAGACAGTGTGAAGTATGTCTGGTGACTCTTCTCTGATCTGTTGCAATAAAATATCAACTCCTTGTAACAAGCTTCCTTTACCGTAATACATATCATAAAACACCTTATACCTCTTAATAGTTAAGTATGTATTTACTTTTTCTAATGAGTCACTTAATCCATTAGTAACGAGTATAATTTGAGCTTGTAGTTTATTAAGTTCAGAAATTAAATTTTTTGTATAGCTTGCGCCTCCTCCTAAGATGGGGGGATATTCCATATGAAAATATAATATTTTTGGATTATGAATAGTCACTTTGCATGCAAATTATATAAACACAATTAATATCCACTCTAGTAAAACTCGAATATACGTTGATTTTCTAAATATCTCTAAACATATCAACGTGCACGTGACCATACATATCGGTAAATCTGCCGGCTATTCTGAAACCATGTTTTTGACACATATGAATAGCTCTTTGATTGTTTGCATATATCCCGCCTGATAATATAATCATTCTTTGACCTAAATAACGAGAAGCATCAATTATTTGCTGTAGTGTGATGCCACCCAAACCAAGATTCTGATACTTGTCTGTAATACAAGTACCACAGCGAGTAACAGAACCCGGATCAAAACTTACCCCATATTTTAGATATCGTGATTTATCTACATCCGGCAAGTCCAAACTAAATTTCACTAAAGCGATTATTTCAGATGAGTTGTTCACTACGACAAAATGCATTTTTCCAGCTTTTCCTACAGATTTGCAAAGACTGTCGGCAGTTTTTTCACCATAATCATCCAATACATAAAAATGACGCGTTTCCTCAGATAGACTAGAAAGAAAATCTATGATGCCAGCCTTGTCGTTAGATGATAATGGTCTGATTAATACAGTTTCACCATTGTTTAACCAAACCTCGTGCTCTGTTATTTCGAAATTTCCTTTCCTCGAGATTTCTTTAATCATAAAAGCTTTTATAAAAAAACTAAATACTATCAGTTCTAACTTTTTGGGTAGGTCAGCATACATGGATACGATAAGACGCAGGTGTTATCTTCAAACAACCTGCGTCTCAAGTAACTTGTACTCTTTCTGAAAATCTTCAGGTTCAGACACATGCATCACATTTTTCAGTAAAATAAGGCGACCATCGGAACTAGGTACAGGATATGAGGAATATCTCCCCCGTAATCCATTACCATCGTAGCTGTTTCCCCGAATATTCCTAACCTTCGCGTTCGCATCAACACCCTCGCAGATAAAAAGTTGCGAACTCCCAGAAGTCAGATAATCGACTAACTGATCAAAAAACCAGGCATCCTGATAGGGAGCGTACAGAATTCCTACGGTGTTTTCATCGAGCTGAAACACATGCTCCTCAAGTATCGAAAGATCTTCTTGAAGCAAAAGATCAACCAGTGCCGTTCTCAGGGCAAGCTCCACTCCATCGGGTTTCAGAAAGATAAGAACCTTCTCTTTTCTCATGCCACTCCCTCCCACTCTAGTTGTTATCGGTACCAGTAGAATATTACAATAACTATAGGAAGTCAATGGTCAGCAACTCTTTAAATACGCTTAAACTATTTGAGCAATTTAGTTGACAGGAAATGAAACACACTTTTTATACTGTCTCATTTGTCTCATTCTAATTTATGTTAAAATTTAGTGAGTTATAGGGATATAAAGGTTCTAGACCGGTATGCTCAGCCATTAGAAGTTCTTTCCCGATTAAATCGGGATTAGAACTTCTTATATCCTGAGCGAGGAGCGTAAGCGACGAGTCGAAGGGTGGCTTAGAGAATTTATATCCAAAAAGGGACTACCCCGATTCGGCAATATGTATCTGGATTATGCAGAATTGCAAGCGGCGCGCGGAAAAGCAATGACGATGAAAGATTGGGCGGAAAAACTAATTAATCTTACACAAGGGATTGAGGTGTATCTCCGATTTTTGTCACAATAGTAGAAAGAGGGGGTCTTGCCACATAGTTGTCAACAATCTTTTCTCTTTGAGTATAATTTAATTCTGTTTTATAAGTTGCCAAGTGTAGAAGTTCGTGAATTACGGAACCTGCAAACTCTCCCAAATTTTTACACTTAGTAATTCTGGCATGGACACAATTTTTGGTAGGGTTATACCAACCTTCACAACTTATACTATGAACATAGCAAATTAAATTATCCTTAGGAAGTTTGAGTTTCAATACCTTAAAAGCACTCTCCACATCAGATTCAATTGGTTTCCATGCACTTTCCGCTCTAGACAAATATGATTTTCTAAATAATGAAAGTAGTAAAATATACAGGGGATTCCAAACCACCGATCTAAGCTGTTTGTATTCTTGAGGGTGAGTTATCAAATATTTATATTCTGTTACTTCATTAACAAAACTGTATTTAAAACTGATATTCATGTATAAAAGTTTATCAGATAAGGTATTTAGAGGCGAGTGGTTGTTCCTATGCATTTTTTTCAACTTTATCCCACTTTTGCTATAATACTTGGGATTGCAAAAGTTTCTTGGTTTTTAATATAATAGGTTCTGATTTCGTAGTTCGGCTTTGCTCACTATTTAAATCCACAGTGTGTAGCAGATTGGAATTCACTGCTTAATTAACCTATTTTTTGATAGGAAAGTGTGGCCTGTCCCAAAAATTTTGCTAGTTATAAAAAATTCGCAGAGGGTATAATAATCTATGTTTTTTCAGCCTGTCAACAAATAACTCAATCCATTGAGTTATTTGTTGACACACAAATAATCGTGGTTTAGTATTGGGTTATGAAGGAATTTATTCGTCAGGATTTATACGATAACCTCTTAAAATCTTTGACAGGTAACGCTAATTTTATTCAGGTGGTTGTTGGGCCAAGGCAGGTGGGCAAAACAACATTAGTTTTGCAAATCTTAAAAAGATGGGAAGGCCCTAAACTGTATGAGACTGCAGATATTCCTGGCACACCACCTCTTTTGTGGCTAGAAAAAATATGGAATCAGGCTCGAGATATACCTCAAACAAAAGAGGATACATTGCTTGTTGTTGATGAAGTACAGAAAATCCCCCATTGGAGCGAGATGGTCAAAAAGCTTGTTGATGAAGATAAAAGAACAAAAAGGAAAATTAGAGTAGTTTTGCTGGGATCGTCTTCACTTTTGGTGCAGAAAGGTTTACAAGAAAGTTTGGCGGGTCGTTTTGAGCTCCATAGGCATTACCAATGGTCGTATCCAGAGTGCCAAAAAGCTTTTGGTCTAACTCTTCCAGAATACTTCTTTTTTGGTGGATATCCCGGAGGATTGATAATAAGAAACGATTTTGCGAGGTGGTCGGGATATATTAGGGATTCCTTAATAGAATCTGTTTTGGCAAAGGATATTCTTCTTACATCTCCCGTATCAAAACCAGCGCTTTTAAGACAAACATTCTCATTAGCTGTAGGACACCCCGCTCAAATAATTTCTTATCAAAAGATGCTTGGGTCTTTAATTGATGCTGGAAATGTTACCACAATAGCGTCTTACCTTAGATTGTTGGCATCCTCTTTTTTGATTATTCCTCTTGAACGATATAGTGGTTCTGTAATGAGACAAAGAGGTTCTCAACCTAAAATAGTTGTTCTTGACAATTCTTTAATATCATCAACAAACAATATGTCAAAAGAGGAATTTTTATTGGATTCCTCTTGGCGTGGGAGAGTAACAGAAAATGCTGTCGGGGCAAAGTTGTGGGTTGAGACAGAAAAAATTGGGGGAAAACTTTTTTATTGGAGAGAACGAGATAAAGAGGTTGATTATGTTGTTAAAATCGGAAAAGACATTTTTGCTGTAGAAGTTAAATCTGGAGTTGTAAAGGAGAAACCCACTAGTGGTTTGGAGTTTTTCCTTAAAAAATATCCCAGAGCTAATGGTATAGTAATAGGAAAGCAAATTTCGCTTTTAGATTTTTTTAATACACCCTTAACTAATATTATAAAAACCAAGTAACCGTTTTTGGAGTCATATAATAGGTTCTGATTTTGTAGTTCGGTTTTACTCACTATTTAAATCCACAGTGTGCAGCCATTAGATTTTGTTTTCCGATGCAATCGGAATTACAAAATCTTATGTCCTGAGTATATCTACAAAATCGCTCGAACTCATTTTACCAAAAATTACTGAAAATTAAAAGGTCAGCTCCCGCCTCCATCGCTCGCTTCGCTCGCGATTACGGCGGGCAAGCAGGCTTTTCTTCTCGGCCTTCGCTTCCCACCGGAGAAATTTTCGTAGTTATTTTCTAATACACTTATTGGAAACTAGGTCGGGTTGATCACAACGGCAATCTGTTTCGTTTTTATTTTACGACACTACAGCGGGAAAGTTGTGCCAAAGCGGGTTGGAGTATTTTTGTTAGCACTACCGCTTATAAAATACCCATCCCAGAAGTATAACCAAACCAAAGGCGAGAACTATTTTTATAAGCGACTCTATGTTACCTATGTTTCCTTCTGCGTTGCCGTATGTTGCCATTCCTGTATATCCCAGATATAAAAAGATGAAACTGCGGATGAAATAGCCGACGAATGTCGATTGGAGATACGTTCGCATATTCAGCTTGATAAACCCGCACACCACCGACACAAGCGATGTGGGCATAATGGGAAGCGCGCGTACCACCAAAAGGACGACATCGTCTCTCCAGGTACCATTGAAGTGCTTGCCAATGCTTTCCACCTCTTTATGAGAGATCCCTATAAATTTACCGAAGCGGGTTAGAATCAGATCTTCTGTTTTATCTGCTACCACATAATAGAGCCAACTGGCAATAGTTTTTCCGGCAGAAGCAGCCAGTGCTAACCAAAATAAATACAGCAGTGTGTGATTTTGGGTGTGAGCGAGCATTCCGGCGGTGGTCATAACCAGTGGAGACGGAATCGGCGCAATGATCTCTTCCATAAACGAGCCGACAAAGGCAAACACTTCAAGGGGAATAGTATTTGCCAGGTTCTTGATCAGACTTATGATTTGATTCATATCTGGGCTCTTCTTCGTAAAAATACTGCCTTGCGGATTTCTGATGATACGAGGAGTATTGCCGAAAGAGCAATGACGAGTACCAACTGGATAAGAGTCACCTGGGTGATCTTAAAGATGCCTGAAAGCAGGGGAATTCGGTAATAATCATATCGGCGGCTTCCTTGGCTACATCTGTCCCCGTGATACCCATGGCCACACCAACATCAGATTGTTTGAGGGCCAACGCATCATTCACCCCGTCCCCGGTCACGGCAACGATGTGGCCCATCTTTTGTAAAAGCTGCACGATGCGCAGCTTCTGGTCGGAAGTAGTTCTGGCAAAGATGCGAATGTTGTTAAGTCGTCTCAGCGCCTCTTCGTCAGAAAGCTCCGCAAACTGACTACCAGTAATTATCTCCTCGTCTTGTTTGATCAGTCCGATTATTGAGCCAATAGCATTGGCCGTAAGTTCATTATCCCCGGTGATCATGATGGTTCTGATTCCGGCTTTTTCGGCACGCGTTCAACATTTTTATATGCTAGGGCAATAACGCGCAGGCTTTCTTTGGCATACTCGCGAAACTCGCTTTCAATATTCTGTCTTGATTGCTCATCTAAAGTGCAACTTTTCAAAACAGATTCCGGTGCTCCCTTGGTGTAAATAGTCTTTTGCTTATGGCTTTTCCACACCACAGTCATCATCTTCAGTGTGGGGTCAAATGCAAATTCTTCAACGAGTGTGCCGTTTTGTTTTATTTGCTCGATTACCAAACCTCTGTCCTGTGCTAAAAGAAGCAACGCTCCCTCGGTAGTATCTCCTAAAATGTCATATTTTCCATGATCGTGTTTATAAACCAAGCTCGCATTGTTACAAATCACACAGGTTGTGAGCAATTTACTAAAACTACTATGAGACAACTGCAGATTCCTGTCGTGACTGGAATAATTGATACCCTCAAACCAAAGTTTGGTTACCCGCATTTCATTCTTAGTCAGCGTGCCGGTCTTGTCTGTGGCAATCACTGTGGTGCTCCCCAGCGCTTCAATCGATGACAGCTTGCGCAGGATAGCTTTTTGTCTGGCCATTCTCTGCATCCCAACGGCTAGGGTAATGGTGATGACTGCCGGCAGACCTTCCGGAACTGCGGCTACGGCTAAACTAATACTAGTAAGGACCAACTCAATCAAGGGATGTTTGGCGATAAAACCGACAATAAATACCGTGCCGCTGGCGACAATTGCCAAGATTCCCAACTGTTTACCCAAAACATCCAGCTTCTTTTGTAGCGGTGTTTTCTCTTCCCTGATTTGGGAAAGGGAGGCTGCAATCTGGCCAAAGCGCGTCTGCATGCCAGTGGCGCTGACTTCGATTTTAGCTCTGCCCTTGACGACAATAGTTCCCAAATAAATCGTTCTTTTCTCTTCATCATAGACATTTTTCTCAACTGGCATTGACTCGCCGGTGAGAGAGGCTTCGTTTACTTCCAAATGCAAACTTTCCAAAAGTTTGGCGTCTGCCGGGATTTTACCGCCTTCCTCAAGAATAACTACGTCCCCGGGAACCAAAAGCTTGCTGTCTATTTTTTGTTCCACCCCGTCTCTCATGACCCGCACAGAGCTAACAGTCATTTTTTTCAGAGCTGCGATAGTCTTTTCGGCTTTATATTCTTGGATAAAACCGAGGATTCCGTTAAGGATAACAATAAGGAGAATAAAAATTCCATCCAACAGATCTCCCAAAAACAAAGATGCGATAGAGGCAATAATCAACAAAACCACTAAAACACTTGTAAATTGGGAGAAGAGAATCTGAAAAACAGTTTCTGCGCTTGTTTATCTGATAATCCAATTGCATTTTTCATGTGGCTAAATAAAAACCCCCGAAGCAGCTACTTCCCTTTATTCGTACACCCTTGTATTGTACATTAAATTGTGATATAAAAGATAAAGATATAACCTATATGACGAAAATACTTTTTTGGGCATTCATAAGTATAGTAGTAGTGTTCTTCATCTTTTTCTCTAGCATCATTGCTCTCGTCACGGATTGGTGGTGGTTTTCTGAAGTCGGGTTTACTGAAGTTTTTACGAAATCTCTCCTTGCTAAAGTGTCCTTGGGTCTAACAGTCGGAGTGTTTGCGGCAGTATTTCTACTTATTAACTTTCTTATCGCCGTGCGTTCGAAAATACCTTGGCTTGCCACTATTCCTGAAGCTCTGATTGGCCAGCCTCTGAGCCTGAATGATCGTATAGTAAAAAAACTTGGAATTGTTATTTGTTTAGTTACAGCTTTTTTTATCGGCCTTGTCGCAGCTAGTAGTTGGCAGGATGTCTTGAAATTTCTTGCGACGACCCCATTTGGTCAAGCCGATCCGTTGTTTAGTAAAGACGTGGCATTTTATGTGTTTTCCCTCCCGGTCTATTCTCTGGCCTTGGGTCTTGTCAGAAGCCTTATAGTATTGTCGCTTATCTTAAGCGGAACTATCTATATTCTTCGTGGCAGTCTCAATCTTTCTGCTCTCTTGGGGAAATTCAATCTCAACAGTTTATCGGAAAAACTCGGCGGCCCTCCAGTCAAATTAATCAAACACAAGAGCACAGACCGAAAGGCAAGACTGCATATAGGGATTTTATTATCCCTCTTTTTAGTAACAGTTGCCGTAGGTACTTATTTTTCGCTCTACAATCTCCTCACTACTCAAAGCGGACCCGTATTCGGCGCGGCATTTACCGATACAAATGTTATGATTCCCATCGTAAAGGTTTCTGTTTTTGCCTATGGGCTTGCAGCTTTTTTGGCATTGTTCTATGGCGTAAGCGGAAAAATTTCACCCCTTGTGGGCGCGATCTCTTTAACTGTTTTTGTAGGATTGGCCTCTGGCATCATCCCAAGTGTCTTTCAAAAATTAATCGTTGCTCCCAATGAACTGGTGAAAGAAACGCCGTTTATTAAACATAACATTGAAGCTACCCGTAAGGCGTATGGATTGGACAGAATCGAAGAAAGGGAAATCGCCGCGGATAAGCCCATTACCGCATCTGACATTGCAGCAAATAACTTGACCATTAAAAATATCAGGCTTTGGGATAGGTCACCGCTTCTCTCTACCTTTTCGCAAATTCAGGAAATTAGAACTTACTACGAGTTTGCAAATGTGGATAACGACCGCTACGTTATAGATGGAGAAGTTCGGCAAATCATGCTTTCGCCCAGAGAGCTAGCTTCCGACAGCCTGCCGAACAAGGCCTGGATCAATGAGCGCCTCACATTCACTCACGGGTATGGTGTTGCAGGTGGCCCGGTAAATCAAGTTACCCCGGAAGGTTTGCCGGTCCTTTTTGTCAAAGATTTACCGCCCAAATCAGAGGTTAAAGAACTCCAAGTCAACAAGCCGGAAATTTACTTTGGCGAGTTGGTAAACGATTATGTGATTGTTAGAACAAAATCAAAAGAGTTCGATTATCCCAAAGGAGAAGAGAATGTTTACACGACATATGCCGGTCAGGGTGGAGTGGAACTCAACTCCCCCTTACGACGACTCTTCTACGCTTTTCGCTTCGGCTCACTCAAAATGCTTTTATCAGGTGATATAACCTCCGAAAGCCGCATTCTTTATAACCGGAATGTAAAAGAGAGGGTGGTAAATATTGCGCCGTTTTTAACATACGACCGCGATCCATATTTAGTTATTACCGAAGGAAAACTCTATTGGATCATTGATGCGTATACTTCAACCGATAGATATCCATATTCTCAACCATTGCCCCTAAACGGTAGTAAAGTTAATTATATTAGAAACTCAGTCAAGGCGGTGGTGGATGCGTATGACGGAACGGTGAGTTTTTATCAAGCCGATCCGGACGATCCAATTATCAAAACCTACGCAAAAATATTCCCTAAAACTTTCCGTCCGCTTTCCGACATGCCCAAAAACCTCTTGCCCCATCTACGTTACCCGGAAGACATTTTTACTCTACAGACTGCTGTTTACACCACATATCACATGGACGATCCGCAAATCTTTTACAACAAGGAGGACTTGTGGGAAATACCAGCCATTGCTCAAGAAGGAGAACAACAGTCTGACGGCAAGGTTCCCGCAATGACACCTCGCCACATGATCATGAAGCTTCCGGGAGAAAAAACCGAGGAGTATATTCTGATGTTGCCGTTTACCCCACGGGCCAAAGATAATCTTTCCGCCTGGATGGTCGCCAGAAATGACGGAGAGCAGTATGGAAAACTGGTCGTCTATCGCTTCCCCAAGGACAAACTGGTGTTCGGACCTAAACAAGTCATTAGCCGAATCAACCAGGACGCAGAAATCAGTCAGCAGATCTCCTTATGGGATCAGCGCGGCTCACAAGTCATTCAAGGATCCCTTCTAGCCATCCCAATTGAAGAATCTCTCCTTTATGTCCGACCGCTCTACCTCAAGGCAGATACAGGCAAAATTCCGGAACTCAAGCGGGTAATTGTTGCCTATGAAAACAAAATAGCCATGGAAGAGACACTGGAAGCAGGACTCGCCAGACTCTTTGGCACCGGTATCGGCCAACAAGCCAAACCAGCAGGAGAAACAGCTCCATCGAAAGCAGCTACCGACACGAGTAAAGAGAATCCTCTCAAACAGGCTGCCGAGACGTATGAAGCAGCCATCCGCGCCCAAAAAGAGGGAGATTGGGGAAGATACGGAGAAGAAATTAAAAAATTGGGGGAAATCCTGAATAAACTGCGTCCATGAATCTTAAAAAGTGGCTTGTAATTATTATCATCACATTAGTACTGCTTAGCTTTTTACCATCGCTATTTTTGGCGTACTAAGGGTACGAAGTGGAGGGAGAAATTGTGGAGGAGAAAAAATGAAAACCGGTTTATCCGCTACCATGCGATCAGTACTTATTGTGGGCACCACACTTTCCGTTGTTCTTGGGTTGTTGTTTCTCCTTTTTCGCATACTCCAACCATTTCTCTTTATATTTCTCACCGCTTTTATCTTAAGCGTCTTCTTAAACCCGTTATTTGCGTACATGCACCAAAAATTGCGATTGCCCAAAACGATCTCTGCCACACTCGCGATATTCGTATCCATTCTCGTTGTGTCCATTCCTCTTTCAATTATTGTCACACTTCTCGTAAGCGAGACGGGTGATGTACTTGCCTTCATTCAGGCTAATGCGGGAACAAGGAATGAATTGACACAAGCTGTCTATGGCTACCTTAATCAATGGGGAATTTCCACCCAAAACTTTGAGTTTGAAGTCAATAAATATATCGTCACTTCCCTTCGCTTCGTGTCAACGAGTTTAACAGCCATACTCTCCCAAGCTTTTGGATTTATTCTTAATGGTTTCCTTACTCTACTCGTAACTTTTTATTTCCTAATGCACAAAGAAACTATTATCCATTATGTCACTAGTATTAACCTGTTAAGTCAAGCTGATACCGAGCGTCTAGCCTCCCGGGCTACTGAAGTTATGACAGCAACGATACGTGGAAATTTTATCGTCATAGCAATTCAGGCAGTGTTAGGGGGAGTAGGGTTTGCCATTTTTGGTCTTTCCTCACCTGTACTTTTGGGGGCTTTGTATGGCTTGGCTTCACTTATACCTGTAGTCGGAATTACCCTCGTGTGGCTTCCCACCGCAGCTTATCTCATGTTATCCGGCAATCTGGTTGGTGGCATAGGCTTGGTTGTATGGTGCATCGGTTCAAATCTGCTGATGGACAACGTCGTAGGTCCAAAAATCGTTGCAGGAGAAACAAAACTTCATCCTCTTTTCATCTTATTTGGGGTTCTCGGCGGAATCCAACTCTTTGGGTTATTCGGTATTATCTTGGGACCAACAATTATTGCCCTTTCTTTCGTCGCTCTTGAGATGTATCGCCAGCTACTGAAGGAGTAAAGTTATATTTCAAGAACTTCGAAGCGCTTGCGTAAATAGTCGCTCCCGATATTTATAGCTGTAATTCCATTGATAATTACTCTTTTCTTCTGATGGGTATGTCCGCTTAGCGAAAATTTCTCCGGTGGGAAGCGAAGGCCGAGAAGAAAAGCCTGCTTGCCCGCCGTAATCGCGAGCGAAGCGAGCGATGGAGGCCGGAGCTAACAATTTTCAGTAATTTTTGGTAAAATGAGTTCGAGCGACTTTGGAGCGAAGCGAAGGATAAGAAGTTTAAGGAAAAAGGGACTACACCTTAACCACCTCGGGAGTAGATAAGGCTGTTATGAAAGGATGTTCCGACTAATAATTTCAATAGGGTACGAACCCCTTCCGCCATTCGCCAGCTGGCGAAGGCGGAGGGTTCGACCCTTAAAAACTTAACAATTTCTAAGTTTTGGTTATAATGTATTTATGAAAATAGAAAAAAAGGTTTGGCCGAAATACTTTCAAGCAATTATAGAAGACAAGAAAAACTATGAATTGCGTCTTGCCGATTGGAAATGTAATAAAGGAGACACTCTAATTCTTAAAGAGTGGAATCCAAAAACAAAAAACTATACAGGCAGAGAAATCACAAAAAAAGTAAAGTATGTGGCTAAATTCAAAATAGATAACCTTTTCTGGCCGAAAGAAGATATCGAAAAATACGGTCTTCAAATAATTTCACTGGGATGAGTTTCAACTAGCCACCTTCAACTACACACCTCGGAAGCTTAAAATTACCCCTTTAGAAACCTGAAAAACTTTTTTAAACATGGGTCTTTCGGTGAA
>JAHIUT010000034.1 GCA_018817085.1 Patescibacteria group bacterium
CTTTATTAAAAGAAAAATGCGAATCAACAATAGATATACATTACCCAAACGCCAAAAACCGTGATGAAATTGAGCGACGACTTGCTTACGAATTAAGTATTATTGAAAAAATGGGATTCGCTTCTTACTTTTTAATTGTCGCTGACTATGTAAATTGGGCGAGAGAGAACGGCGTTGTTGTCGGACCGGGGAGAGGATCTGCGGCAGGAAGCATAGCATCTTTTTTGTTAGGCATAACGGACATGGACCCATTAGAATTTAATCTCTTGTTTGAAAGATTTTTGAACCCGGATAGAATATCCATGCCTGATATTGATATTGATTTTGCTGACAACGGAAGAGATAAAGTTATTGAGTATGTGAAAAATAAATATGGAGAAGATCAATTTGCCCAAATTATCACTTTTGGAACCATGGCCGCGCGCGGATCAATTCGCGATGCGGGAAGAGTTTTAGGATACCCTTACGCCTTCTGCGACAAAATAGCGAAAGCAGTTCCTCCTATGATGAAGTTAGCGGAAGCGTTAAATAAATCTCCCGACTTAAAAGCTTTTTACATAGAAGATCCTGCAGCAAAAAAATTATTAGACAGCGCCAAACGTCTTGAAGGAGTCGCGCGACATTCTTCCACTCACGCCTGCGGAGTGGTTATTACCCCCGATCACATGGATAACTATGTCCCTCGCCAGTATGCCAGTCAAAATGATAAAACTATAATTTCTCAGTATTCAATGAAATATGTGGAAGCTGTTGGACTTGTTAAAATGGACTTTCTTGGATTGGCTAACTTAACTATACTGGAAAAAGCGTTGGAAATTATTAAAATCTCGCAAGAACCAACTTCCATAGAAGCTAAAGTGGGGAAGGACGAGGATAGCTCCCTTAAGGAATTTATTCCCGACGAGCTTACCAAATCGCCGGAAGATGCAGCGAGTTATGAGCTTTTAAAGGGTCAAATTGGAGATGTTTTGCACACATTAAACGAACGGGAGCAAAAGGTTTTGGAGTTGCGGTTTGGTTTAAAGGACAATAGACCTAGAACGCTGGAAGAGGTGGGCAAAGAATTTGGGGTAACCAGAGAAAGAATTAGGCAGATAGAAGCCAAAGCTTTAAGAAAATTGCGGCATCCTTCCCGTAGCAAGAAGTTGAAGGATTATTTAGAATAAGGAGGTGATTAAGTTGGCAAGCCTTTCTGTTAGCGATAGAAAAACTATATCCTCTTTTTTTATGGTTGTATCTATTGTTTGCATTGCGTTTGCGGTTGTGGGCGCTTTTTTTGTGGATGTTGTCTTGGCTTCCACGCAATGGATACTTTTGGCGATTTTATTTGCAGTTTGGGGGATATATTTAAAACTTGAGCTTAAAGCGTGAGGTTTTGGCTTAATTAAATAATTTTTTGGCGGTATCCCAATAAAAGGGGTCGTTTCCCTTTGTCTTTTCGTAGTACCACCACTCCGCCCCCCATAAATATGTTTTGGTTATTCCTGTTTGTTTGGCGTATTCTATAGCTTTTATAAAATCAGTATGACTCATTGTTTTTTGCAGTTCTTCGTCCGTTGATTTTACGATTGGTTTGTTGGACCAGGGTTCTGCCTGCAGTTCAGTATTAAATATGTTTTCTAGGGGTATGTTTAGTAAAGTGGCTTTGACCCTATAAAAATAAGCGGGAAAAGGCCAATTAAAATATCCCCAAAAAGAAAGCCATACCTTTCTATACATAGATATTGCCAAAAAATCTCCTAGAGAGTATGAGAAAATCCACGCTCCGCCTTCTCCGCTGTCGGATAGCAGTACGGGTCTTTCGTCCATAGATTTTACCAAATCCACTTCTTTTTTAACAAAGTCAGAATCCATCATAGCGGGGCAGTTCCCAAAAGGAAAGAAAGGCTCATTCTCCACCTGCCAGTAGTTTATGTTTTTGTATTTTTTGAAATGGTCTATCTCTTTTGGAATAAGTATTAAAAGCCGTGTTTTTATGTAATCTTCGCCTTTTTCTTTTGCCCACTTCGGTTCAAAACATTCTGGCCATCTGGGCAGTTTTCTTCCTAAAGCAAGTATTACATTAACCTGCCTTTTCTCCGCTTCGGAAAGCAAAAAATCCATATCGCTAAAATCATAAACCCCCTTCTCCTTCTCAATATCGTCCCAATAGGCTATAAGCCTTACATTTTTTACATTAAGCCCGTCCAAAATTTCCAAGTAGGTTTTTTTCCAATTAAGCCCAAGTTCCCGCGCGTATTTCTGGGAAAAGGTTATGCCATATTCCATCTCGCCTGCTGGTTTGTTAAGTATGGCGACAATGATGATATACAAAAAAAGAAAAGCTAGTATGGGGGTTGTCCAACGGATAGTACTTATTAAAAGTTTTTTTGCGCGGGCAGTGGTCATACTTTAATGTCAAAGCCACATGTTTAAACCGTAAATCTGGGGAATTAAGATTTGGGATTTGAGATTTGACTTTTGAGATAGCAACAGATTTTTCTCGCATACCTTCGCATAATATCTCGCGCTCGGGCGGACGACTCTTTTTAGATTGTTCTCCCTTTCAATTTCAATAAGCCCAAACCTTGGTTTAAATCCCAGATGCCACTCAAAATTGTCCATTAGCGACCAGTGAAAATATCCTTTAACATCTGCTCCCGCTTCAATTGCTCTGTGGACACTTTCTAAATGACATCCAATATACAGTTTTCTTATTGCATCTTTTGAATCCGCGCACCCGTTCTCGGTTATGTAGAGGGGCTTTTTATATTTTTTTAGGTTTATCAATACCTTGTATAGCCCTTCGGGCGCAACAGGCCATTTCATATCTGTTTTTCCGAGAGAATAATCAAACGATAATCTTAAATTAGTTATTTTATATTGGAAATAATAATTGACCCCAATAAAACCTTGTTTTTTCGTACATAAAAAGAGGACTCCGTCCGCTAAAAATTTATTCAAGATTTTGGATAATAGGTTGTCCCACGGATATTTTGTGGCAGAATCAAACCTAACTACATTATGCGCAATCCCCGCGGGCTTTTTCAAAACGGACACACACCTATTATGCGTTTTTATCATATTAATAAATGCAACTGCGGTTTTTAGAACATTTCTTTTTTGCGGAGGCCATAATCCAAAAAAATAAGACTGTCCCGCGTAAACGGTAGGCTCGTTTATGGTTATCCAAAAATCCACTAGATCGGAGAAATTGTCTTGGCAGTATTTTGCGTAATTACAAAATATTTGGGGGGATTTGGGGTTTAACCACCCACCTTTTTTGGTGAACCACACCGGGTTTGTAAAATGATGCAAAGTTACAAAGGTTTTGATGTTATTCTTTTTAAGTTCTTCCAAAACCTTTTTGTAGTGTTCAGTTTCTTTTGAGCTAAATTTGCCTTCCTCAGGTTCTATTTTTGCCCATTCAATAGATAAGCGAAAAGCGTTTTGATTAAGTTTTTTGACTAGGGAAATATCCTCTTTGTACCGATTATAAAAATCGCATGCTTCTTTGGAAGGTTCTTTCCCCCCGCCTTTTTGTTCCCATTCCCACCAGTCGGAGTTGGTGTTGTTTCCTTCGGTTTGATGAGCGCTTACAGCGCTTCCCCATAAAAAGTTATCTGGAAAGGCGAGTGTTTTGAACATAATGTTATTTTAACATATAAATCCCCCCCATTGACAAATACGCAATCTTATAGTATAATATGTTTATGATGGTTTTTGGGAACTCCGTTTTGAGGGTGTGGGCAAAGCGCGTTTAAATTATTTTTTGAACGCGGTTTGTCCACAGCTCTCCAAGCGAGGAGAGTGCCTAAGCTATTAGGCTTAAATGGCGGGACAAATAGGCCCTCAATCAAGGAGGCAAAGGTGAAGAAGTTTGAGAAGTTGTTGGAAGGGATCCGCACTGAAGAGGTGCGGGACGCGATTGAATGCGTCCACACCGAGTGCGGGCGGGGGATGAGGCGGACCCTCATCCTGGTCGGAGTGCTAGCGGTTGTCCTCGCGATTTTGGCGGCGCTGGCATTCGCTGGTTTCAAAGCCGTGGATATTATCCTAACGAATATAGGTCAACGGCTGGATGCTGTGGCGACAATCCCCCTCGTTGGAGGAGTTGACGAGAGGGTTTCGGAGCTGGAGCGTTTGCAAGCGGCGGACAGCTCCACGATGGGTGGGGTATATGCGGAAGTGCAAATCCTTTGGGATGAGCATATCGCCCTCACGCCAACTCCCGAACCCGCGTCTGTTCCTGCGCCAACTACCGCCCCGTCAGTGGTGGAAGAGGCACGCCAAGTTCTAGGCACTCTCTATGGGGGTTATTACGACCCTATGTGGGAGTACTTGGAATATGGCGAGACGGTGGAGTACTTCCGTCCTGTGGAGGTAAGTCTTTCCTGGATGGAGGGGGAGAGCTCCGCCCACAAAAGCTTTTTGCTCACTCCGCCACAGTGGCGGGCGTTGGAGCAGAAGCTCAAAGACCGAAAGTGGGAGTATTTCTCAAAGTTTGAAGTGATTTTTGAGGGAGACAACCTGCTAACGGTCTTGGACCCAGAAACGGGAGACTTGATCTGGGACGCGTCAATGGCAAAGGGTCCTCGTCCCCTCAACAGCCTTGAACAGTGGTATATGGATTACCTAATGTTCAATGGTTGGGATTTTGAGGTGGCGGATGTTTTCGACACCTTCCCCAAGTGCGAGAGGAATTCTTTTGGGAATGAGAGGTGTGGGAACATTGAGGGGTGGAGTCCCGCGGAGATTGTCGCCCGCGGAACCGCTTTTGAAAACCACGCCGAAAACCCTGATAACGGGGTTTGGGTGGAAGAGTGGCGATCCGTGGACCCCCAATGTGGAGATTTTAGTAAAAGTTTTCGGAAGTAATATTCTTTATTTTTGCTTGAGGGTATCTATTTGTAAAGGCAGTGGCGATCCTTTCTTGATTATATTTAATCTCTACCGCCAAGAGATCCTTTTCGCGGCTTATTACTAAATCCACTTCTGACCCCGATTTAGTTCTCCAGTAGTTGACTTTAAATCCTGCTGAAAGGTAGGTATTCGCCTTTAAGAATTCGGAAATAATAAAGTTTTCAAAGAGGAGACCCCTATCAGATCTAATATTTATATCTGAAAAGCTTTCTATGAGAGCGTTTCTTAAGCCAAGGTCGTAGAAGTAAATTTTTGGACTTTTTCCTATCTCGTCTCTACTAACTTGGGAGAAAGGCAAAAGTTCAAAAATTATAAAGCTTTGGCAAAAAACATCTATGTATTTTTTGACTGTCCTGGCATCCTTGCCAACTCTTTGAGCAATTTCCGAATAATTAACTAGTTGCCCGATTTGGTGCGCTAGAAGTTTCAAAGTCTCTAATGCGGCGCGCCTGTCGTCCAAAAGTTTTAAATCCAAAAGGTCTTTAAAAACAACGCTGTCCACCAAGTTTTCTAGATACTTTCTTTTGTCAGGGTGGTTAATTGTTGCTGGGTAAAAACCATAGGTTAGCGCGGTTTTAAGAGATACCGCCAAATCGAAATTATGCGCTTTTTTTGTTAGGGGGGTTTCTTTAATTATGTTTTCAAAAACACGGTTGTTTAAAGATGGCTCAATACCATTTTGGGTTAGATATTCTGAAAAGGTTAAAGGGTAAAGGTGGTAATCTATTTTTCTTCCCGCTAAACTTTCCGACGCTCTGTTTTTTATGTTTAAAGAGGAAGACCCCGTAATAATGAGTTTTCTATCGGGAATTTGGTCGTAAACAATTTTGGCGGCGCGACCTGGATTGGAAAGTAAATGTATCTCATCCAGCACGATTATCCTGTTTTGAGGAAATATTTGTTTATAGACGCTAACATCAAAAGATTCCAAGTTTTTTCTGGTAGCTTCGTTATCCGCTGTGAAATAAATAGCTTCGGGGAAAAGCTTTTTTAAAATGGTAGTTTTTCCCGATTGTCGGGGACCCAAAAGAACTAAAACCTCCTTAAATCTATTAAAATGGTTTTTTAGGTAAGAATCCGCGATGCGGTTTAAACTGCCCATGTTATATTAGTATTGACCATAACGACATCTAATGTAATAATAGTTATGTGGTACCTCGCTGTCAAGGGTTTTTCAAAAAAAAGGAGTCTCCTTTTTCAAAGGAAACCCCTTGAGATTGTTTCGGTTTCGTTTAATAACTTCTCCACTTCATCAATACCCGCGCTCCAAAAGTTCTTGCTTGCGATATCTACACCCATCTCTTTAAAAAGTTGATAAGGGGATTTTGATTCGCCCGCCATTAAAAAGTTTTTTACTTTGGCAATGTCTTTTGGATTTTCTTTGACCATTTTCTGCAAACTTTTGGAGATTAAAAGGCCGCTGGCGTACGAGTACACATAAAAAAAGGTTCTTATATGACTCCAATAAACCCACCAGTTTTCGCTACCCGCCGACTGTTCCACAAAATCGCCCATATAAGATTTCATATTCTTTTGGAAAATTTCCCCAATTTTTTCTTTAGATAAGTACCCTTCTTTCCTAAAATTTTGGTGCAACTCCCGTTCAAAATTATAGCACGCGACCTGCCTAAAAATTGTGGCTACATCGCTATTTAGTTTATGCATTAAAAGAGCTGTCTTTTCTTGGGGCGGGGCGCTTTTTAAAAGCTCCTCAAGCGCAAAATCCTCAAAGAAAGCGCTTGCTGTTTCGGCGGTTGCCGTAGAACCGCCGTAATTTATGGGGGTTTGGTTTTTCTTGCTTAAGAAATTATGAATGCTATGTCCTGTTTCGTGCGCCAAGGTCAAAACATCCGTTAGCCTGTTGGTATGGTTAAGAAGAATGAAATTAGGTTGGCTTATTAAACCTCCCGCGCAAAACGCGCCCCCAGCTTTTCCTACTTTTGGATACACATCTATTGAACCTTTTTCTACCAAATCCAAGAATATTTCGGAAAATTGCGGATCCAGTTTACGCAGGACTTTATGGACTATTTCTACCGACTTTTCAAAAGAAAAAGTTGTTTTTATTTTTCCAATTTCCACATTCCTCTCGTGATATTTTAATTTTTTAACTTTCAAAATGTTTGCTTTAAGCTCGTAATATTTATGAGAGATATAAAAATTTTCGGTTACATTTCTAATCAACGAATCCACAACGAAAGGTTCTACATCATCTTCAAGAAGGCGCGGGAGATCCGGTCTTTTAATGTTTTTAAGCTCGTCTATAACTTTTTTGTTTTTGAGTATTGAATTTATTTCGTTTTCGGCAATGTCCGCATTCTTAAGGAAAATATCGTTAAGCGCGGAAGCGGCAGAGTTTCGTTCCTTTTTGTTTTGGCTTTCTGTTAAACTTATAAGTTCCGATAAAGTTTTTCTTTTCCTTTGTTCTTTTGAAAGAATGCTAGATGTCATTTTTACCCAGTTTGAATAAGAAGTTTCTTGAGTTAAATTCAATAATTTCTCTTCCTTTTCTGATAAAAGGTATTTAGCGTTTTTGAAAAGCATATTCAAAAAATGATGGTACTTTTTTAAGCTTGCCGTTTCTAGGAACAATTTTTGTTTAGCAGGCGCTATTTTGGAGAGATGGTACTCAAAAAATTGTATATCGTTTTCTATTTTTGTGGCGAGATCGCTTATTTTGGATAGGCTGGCTTTAATTTCAGGATTATTTTGATCCAGGGCGTTTTTTAGTCCAAAAAAATAACCTAAATTGCCCCCTCCCGCAAAATATCCTAACCACCCTTCGTATTCCAAAAGCGCTTTTTTTAAAATCTTCGGGTTTTCTAGATAATCCTTTCTTCCATGCCATTTGTTTATAAATTGGTAGGATTTATCGCTAATTTTCTTTTTTTCGTATTCCTCGTTTTTGTTTGGCAGAATTTTTGCCAAATCCCACGAGGTTTTAATGTTTATTTTCATATCAACGAAAAAACGGGAAATCCTGTCCTCAAAGGGGGAGGCTCCGATAGGTGAACCCCGTTATGGGCGGCGCGCAGGCCCCCAGCTCTCTCTCCGAGGTAGGGTTTACGCAAAGTATCGTTTAAACTCCGCGGTCGAAGACAGGACTTCCCGTTTTTAATTAAGTTTTTTTAAGCCCGCCTCTCCCACAAGCGGCACAAAACGAAAGGTTCCGTAATTTTCTGTTTTAGCGCCCTCTTCCGTTTTTACCACCTTTATCATTTGTTGAGACACATTGTTCCCCACCGGAACCACGAGTCTCCCACCAATTTTTAGTTGGTTGATTAAGGCGCTTGGAATTTTTGGCGCCGCGGCGGTTACGGTTATTGCGTCAAAAGGAGCTTTGTCTTTAAGCCCCACCCCGCCATCGCTTATTATAACTGTTACATTTGATATGTTCAATCTTTTTAATCTTTCCCTTGCCTTTATGGCTAAAATAGGGAGGACCTCAACAGTGTACACAGTCTTGCATAATTTTCCTAAAATCGCCGCCGCATAACCGGAACCCGCGCCAACTTCTAAAACAGTTTCCTCCCCCTTTAATTCCAGCAATTCGGTCATAAAAGCAACTGTGTATGGTTGAGAAATAGTTTGACCCTCTCCTATAGGAATAGGAGAGTCGGCATAAGCTTGGCTGTTAAAACTTTGAGGAACAAAAATTTCTCGTGGGATTTGCGCAAAAGCGTCCAGAACCCCCGCGTCTTTTATCCCGCGAGATTTTAGTTGTTCCTCCACCATCTGTTTTCGTAAATCAATGTAGTTCATTTTTTTGATTTGTTAAATATAGTTTTAATTCCTTCTATCATTATTATAACTAAAAAGGAACACAGAATAACTATTGTCCAATGATAAATGTTTAAAGGTAAAAGACCCAGAATTTTTTGGAAGAACGGATTATATAGGGCAAGCATTTGCAAAAGCAGACCGCCTGCCACGGCAAGCAAAAGAGCTTTGTTAGAAAAAACATTTTTGTCTTTAAGAAGGGGTATTCTTAAATTACGGCAGGAGAAAACATATATTAACGAGGCCGTTCCTACGACTGCAAAAACTATGGTTCGGGAAAGAACAAGGTCGTTGGATAATCTCATAAAAGCCGCAAAAACCGCAAGCGCTCCAAAACCGGTTATGGAACTTATAAAAAGAATTAAGAGTTTCCGTTCGTTATCAAGCAGGGGTTCCTCTGGTCTTCGCGGGGGCTCTTTCATTAAATCTGGTCTTTTAGGGTCTATGGTAAGCGCTAAATTGGGAAGGCCATCGGTTATTAGATTTATCCAAAGAATCTGCGCCGCGGTAAGGGGCAGGGGAAGTTTAACTAGCAGAGCTCCAATAATTAAAAGTATCGCGCTAAGACTGTCGCTTAAAAGATACAAAGCCACCTTTCTTATATTGTCAAATATCGCCCGACCCTCTTCAACTGCCCTAACAATGGTGTTAAAGTTGCTATCCAAAAGTATCATATCGGCGTTTTCTCTTGCTACTTCCGTGGCGTTGTCCACAACTATTCCTATGTCAGCGCCTTTAAGAGCGGGGGCATCGTTGGTTCCGTCACCAGTTACCGCAACTACACGGCCTAAACTTTTTAGAGCGGTTACGATTTTTAATTTATCCGAAGGGGTTATTCTGGCAAACAATTTTATGCCCAAAATTTTTTTTCTTAACTCCTCTTCGCTTATATTCTCCAGCTCGCCCCCCTCCATTATTTCTTCGCTTTTCACTTTAATTCCTAACTCTTCCATAACGGCTTGAGCGGTGGCTCTAAAATCTCCGGTTATAACAATGGTTTTTATACCCGCATTTTCGCATTCAATAAGAGCTTCTTTTACGCCTCTCCTTACTGGATCCGCCAAAGCAATAAGCCCTAAAAACACAAAGCCGCTCTCTATATTGGAATGGAGCAATTCTTTGGATGTAAGTTTTACGGAGGGTTTTTTGTAAGCCAAAGCCAATACCCGCAGTCCTTTATTCGCCCATTTATTTGAGAGGGCAAGCCATTTGTCTTTTTCTGTAAACGAAAGTTTGCTCCACCCCACTATTTTTTCAGGGGCCCCTTTGGCATAGATTAAAACATCTTCATTTTCTTTCACGAGAACTGCCATATACTTCTTTTCAGAATCAAAAGGAATAACGGACAGCCGTTTATATTTTTCACGAATTTTTTGCGGATCAAAGCTATCTATGGAACGGATTTTTTCCCAGAGAGCTATCTCGGTTTGATTTTGAATATCATTGCACAACGCGGCTGCTTTTAACATTTGGGACAGATCGGTTAGTTTCCAAGTTACCACCTTCATATTGCCTTCGGTTAGGGTGCCTGTTTTATCGGTGCAAATTGTGGTTACGGAGCCTAATGTTTCAGCGGCGACAAGTTTTCGCACCAGGGCCTTTTTCTTAAAAATTCTTTGCATGCCTATGGCTAAAATTACTGTTAGCGAAACCGCCAGACCTTCGGGTATTGCGGCTACGGCAAGCGCTATGGAGGTGGTGAACATATCAAGCGCTGGGATGTTGGAAAAAAACCCTATTACGAAAACAAATGTGGTTATAACAATAACGGCGATTGCTAAAGTTTTGCTTAGCGTAGCCAAACCTTTTTGCAGAGGAGTTTGCTCCTCTTTAGTTTCACGAATGCTCTGCGCTATTTTTCCAAGTTCGGTATTAAGTCCCGTTCCAATCACGATACCTTTCGCCGAACCCCCAACTATGGATGTTCCCCAAAAAAGCATATTCTTTCTTTCGGCCAAAATTTTCTTATTATTTAATGTGGCGGAAGTTTTTTGGATGGCTACCGATTCCCCGGTTAAAGCAGATTCGTTTACTTTAAGGTAAGTTTCTTTAATAATTCTTAAATCAGCTGGAACTTTTTGGCCGGTATGCAAAACCACAATATCTCCGGGAACCAGATATTTTGCGGAGATTTCAATTTCGTTCCCGCCACGCAAAACTTTGGCTTTTTGCATAAACAATTTTTTTAAGGAATAAATTTCTTTCTGCGCTTTGTATTCTTGAATAAAGCCTAGAATGGTATTTATGAAAACAGCAAGGGAGATAACTCCAAAATCAACAAAATCTTTTAAGTATAATGTAATTAGAGCCGCGATGATTAATATAGCTATCAAGGGGCTTTTGAACTGTGAGAGGAGTACGGTTATAGGGGAGGGCGGTTTTTGCTTGGGCAAAAGGTTATATCCGTAAGTGGCTAGCCGTCTTCCGGCTATGTGTGTGCTTAATCCTTCGCTTTTGGTTTCTAAGCTATCTAGAATTTCTATTATTGGTTTTTGATAATACTCTTTTTGGGCAGGCACCTTTATAGTATATCAGATAGCTTTCCTCTTGTGTTGTAGGTTTCAAATGTTGTACTATGTTTTTAATATGGAGAACACTATTGCCAAGACCGAGCATAAGATTAGCGAGCAAGTTTTGATGTCTTGGAATTCCCCCAGTCGCGTTTTCAAGAAGCGCGGGCGCAGGTTTTTTACCACCATAGCTACCATAATTTTAGTAGTTTCTCTTCTATCCGCTCTTTCAGGTCAATTTGCTTTAATTGCTGTTATAGTAGCCCTTTCGTTTTTAGTTTACGCTCTTTCGGCGGTTGAGCCGGATGATGTGTTTCACAAGATAACTGTTAAGGGGATAAGTTATTGTAGCGGGAAGTTTTATCCTTATGAGGAATTAAAGGTTTTTTTCTTTACGGAAAAAGGCGAGAAAACAACACTAAATGTAGATACAAAGAAATATTATCCGGGAAGGCTGTATATGCTTATTGACAAGAAAAATCAAGGAAAAATAAGAGAGGTTTTGGGCAAATACTTAAACTTTGTTGAAGAGCCTCCGGAAACGGTGTTTGACAAAGCATCTTCCCTTGCTTCTAAATACTTTTCTTTGGAATAGGGGATTACCCTTCAAATTGTCTTAAGTTTTCTTGTACCCAATCGTAAAAATCCGTTTCCAGAAACTCAATAAACTTCTCAAATTTTTCTTCTGAAAAAGTTATTTCATTTTCTTTGCAATGTTCCTTAAACAGTTCCTTCATTTCTGATATGTTAATAATTGTATCTTGCATAAAATTAAATAGCTAATTTTTGTTGGTTTACCGATGCCCAATTACGAATATCAATTTTTTCAACTTTAATTTCAGACAAAGGCTCGGCTTTTCCATTTTTTTGTATCAAAAATAAGTATTCTTTATTTTTACTGTTAGAATCATTAATCCATTCGTTTGTTGTCCGGGTTATTGTCGCCATCACATTTTTTTTGTAGTCCATTTCAAAGATGGAGATTTTTTTCTTCAAATTCCTTAATATGTCTTTTATCGCTTGAAAAGTAGCTCTGCCATTATTATTGTAAGATAAAACTACATATTTTGCTGGTGTGTTCTTTATCAATCTTTCTATCGCTTCAATAACAATATATTGTCCCTTGCCATTTTTTCTAAATTCCTCGAAAATAGAGCCGGAGATTGTGTCGCCCACATCTTCTCGCCTGTTCGCTACACCAACTAATTTCGGTTTATCATTCAAGCAAATAGTTTTCCAAATATGATAATAAGAGGCATATCTTACACGAGAAGGTGGCATTAACTCGTTTGAAGAGCCATAGGGCGGGTCGTAATATGCTAAATCTACTTCAATATCATTTGCCAAATCAAAAATATCTGTTTGATAAACTTGATGTTGTTTATCGTCAATAATTAAACGGGGCACTGCCATTTTCATTGTGTTATAGGCACGAGGCGCCCATTTTCTCAAATACGAAACTTGATGGCCAACAGAACTATCAACTTTATCCATCGCTATAATTAAACTGGTCAGTAGCACCGATTTCTCAATCTCGTCTTTAGCAATTTTGTCAATTTCTTCTCTTATCGCGTCTAGTTTTTTAGTGTTGTGCAATTGCCAAATTCTTTTTCTGCCGTCTTTTTGTGTGGCCGAGCCACCGTTCGGCTCGCCACCGTAATTTTCCGAAAACCAGCCATATTTTCCGGGCAAATTATTTAGATGCCCCATGAGTGGCAAATAATAACTCGTTGGTTTTTTGTTCAATAAATAACATTCGCCGAATACTTTAGACCAATCGGCAATATCATTAGCATAGACGGTATAGCCAGCTTGCTTTAACGCTTGAGAAACTCTTGTCGTGCCAGAAAAACCATCTAAAACCGTTTTTACATTTAACGGCTTTATCAACTCTAATAAAACAGGAAGTATTTCCCTTTTAGAGCCAGTATATTTTATGCCCTGTGTGTCCATAAATTAAAAACTACTAGTTTATATCCTAGTATCATTTTATCACTTTTAATTATTTTGGTCTATTTAGAGGGATTGAAAAAATACTGAAGTATCTTTTCGTGAGTGTCCTTGCGAGAAACGAGGATTTTGGCGATTAAAGTGATGAGGGGCTCGTTGATTTTATAACCACCAGCGAGCAGTTCTTTGAAAAATGGTCCGGCGTTTTCCGTATGCGTCCACATTCCGCGTTGTAGGGCATTGGCTTTAGCGTCGCCATATCTCACTTCAAAAATATAATTGTTTTTGTTATCAAAAAACTTATAAATTGGAAATGTCTTTTTTCTGCCGATTTTGCGAGGCGGTAAAAATTTTATCTTTTTGACCGAGGAATACGCTTTTTGTAAATCAAAAACTATCACTTTAAACTTCATTTCCTTTTCGTTATAAATCAACGGCAAAACATTTACAGAACCAAAGTCCTTAAAACATTTATTATCCAAAATTACTCCTATTTTACCAACATCATTTGTTCCTCGCTTGCCAATTTCTTTTTGCAAAAGTGAAAACATTGACACATCTTTATTGGTAGAAAGTTGAAGTGGCCCAAACCCATAAGTTTTAATACTAATGGGAATTTCTTCTTTGGTGTTGGTTTCGGTGATTTTTACATCTTCTTCAAATTCTTTCGCGCGAAATTTTTCCTTGCCCGTATGTTTTGCCGTAAAACCATCAACAAACCGATTTATGTATTCCGTAAGGGCAATTTCGGCAAGATCGCCGTGCGTTTTATTTCCGATAATTCTCATTGAAAAAACATTGCCCAAAACGCTAAAAATCATCGGCTCTTTGTCGCTGAAACTTTCTACAAATTTTTTTAGAAATTTATCAAATGATGACATAATTAAAAGCCGCTAAAAAAATCGGACAATTTTAAACTAAGTGCTTTTGCCACTTTTTCTATGTTTTCCAAAGTTATATTTTTTTCTGCCCTCTCGATCATTCCTATATAAGTTCTATGAACGCCGGCTTTAGTGGCTAATTTTTCCTGCGACAATCCTAATTTGGCACGCTCTTTTCTAACCTTGTTTCCGAATTTTATTAAAATTCCTCTTTTCATACTTGATAATTTTAGTATACCCACTTGCTAACTTTGGTTCTACATACTACAGTTAGCACAGGGGGTTTCTTATCGTTGCCCGCGAATGGGTTGGGTGGGACAAGGGCGACTATTGAATTTAAGTATAATATATTGCTTGCTATTCCGTAGCTTTAGCGAAGGATAGCGGTGGGGGAGGGATTTGAACCCTCGTGGGACTTTCGCCCCGCACGATTTTCGAGATCGGCCAGATAAACCTCTCCTGCACCCCACCATAATTGTGCCCCCGACCAGAATTGAACTGGTATCGCTGGTTCCGCAAACCAGTGCTCTGTCCATTAAGCTACGGGGGCGGTATTTAGATATATTATAGCAGAAAGAGGTACTTAAAATTCTATTCTAAATGGGCGGTGTCGGAGACGGTGGAGATAATGGGGTTGCCTTTTTCATCCTCGTCAATTATGGTAATACTCGTTAGATTTATTACGAATTTGCAAAACCCCTTCCATCCCGCGCCCATAATACAGGAAATAAGGCATCTTATAAAATTCCCATGGGTAAAAATTAGAACGGTCTTACCGTTATATTCTTTCCAAAGTTTTTCAAAAGTTTCCTTAACCAGTTCGCTGTCTCTTTTGTATGAAAGGGCTTCGTTTTCGTCCCGGCGACTTTTTTGGTCTGGATTAGGCCAATAATCCGCGCCTATTTCAATCAAATCTCTTAAAATAACAGGTTTAATCTTTTTTCCTTTTGTAGCTATACGCATAGTGTCCAGTGTTCTTTGGTACGGGCTTACTAAAATAACATCGGGCTTAATTTTTCTAAGTCTTTTCTTAAGTTTTTTCGCCTGTTTTCTCCCGCTTTTATTAAGTGGGGTTTCAGGAAACTGGATATTTTCTTTTGTGCCGGGGTATGCGTCCCCATGGCGGATAAAATAAAAACGGGTATCCATATTTTTTCATTATATCCGCAGAGGGGTTTTAGGTAAACAACCAAATTCCAAATAGGCGGGTTGGATGTGATACAATAAAGTTGTTGGAGGAGTCGCATAGTGGTCTAGTGCGATGGTTTGTCTGCCTGCGGCAGATCTCCCGTAGGGAGACTAAACCATCCGTGTGGAGACTAAACCATCCGTGTGGAGACTAAACCATCCGTGTGGAGACTAAACCATCCGTGTGGAGACTAAACCATCCGCGTGGAGACTAGACTTCCGAATTGTCAAGCATCGCGTATATCATAATGTATTATGTCTATGTCTTAAAAAGTACAATTGATGGGAACTTGTATTTTGGTTACAC
>JAHIUT010000035.1 GCA_018817085.1 Patescibacteria group bacterium
TCTCACCTCCAATCGCTATCCCTTATATATTTCTTCAACATCTCGGAAATTTGCTTTTTAAAAGGTGGTAAATCCTCTTTTATTGTTTTCCATAAAATATCTTCGTCTATGCCAAAATATTCATGTATCGCCTTATTCCTTATCCCGGCAATCTCTTTCCATGGAATTTGAGGGTATTCTCCTCTTAACTCCTTTGGGAAATTTTTGACCGCTTCACCAATAATAGATAGATTCCTAACAACAGCGTCTATCGTTTTCGCATCTTTGGCAAAAGTACCAAAATTTAATCCTTTTGTATAATCCTCAATCTTTTGAATGGAGTCTTTAACATCTTCTATGTAAAGTTTAGCGCCTCTTTTAGACATATACAGTTTCTTTTAAAACATCCGCTTTAATAACTTTTTTTAAAGCTTTTTTGGAAACTAAATCAACTTTTTGGTTCAAGGTTTTTGCTAAAAAATTTTCCAATCCGATGAAATCAAAAAGACCAATAGGAGACACAAACTCCACTAACACATCTACATCGCTTCCCTTTTTTTGTTCACCCCTAACTACGGAACCGAAAATTCCGAGCCTTTTTACATTATATTTTTGTTTTAAAAAAGGAAGCGTACCCCCTATTTTTTTTCTTATCTCTTCTTTATTCATAAGTAAAGTATACCAAATTTAAAGGGAAAAAGAAAAAAAGGCATTCCAAATAGGGATAGACCCAATTTGGGTCTATCCCTAAATTAAAATCCCTAAATTAATCCCTAAATTAACTAGCGCAACCTCGCATACCGTGTTAGGCGATGTACATTTTACGATTAATCAGCTACTTTTTCTTTTTGCTAATGGTTATGTAACTTACTAACGCTACAATAACTCCGAGCAGTAGCCCAACCATTATATCTTCAATACCAAGACTTTGTCCCTTAATCACTCTCCAGCCAATAAAACCAATCGCAACAAGTGGACCAACAATAAATGCTTGTTTTTTTGCCTGTTTTTCTGTATCTTCATTCATTTTTAATCACCACCTTTCTGAAATGTATTTCGCCTAACTCGTTTTTATACAAAGTGTTTCTGCAATTTTTCCATCTATATGTTTTTTATTTTATGAAAAATTAAAGGTTATTGCAATAAGAGCCTTTTTGGAGCGCGGATTAAAATAGGGATAGACCCAATTTGGGTCTATCCCTAATTGAGGATATGGCAGACGAGGGAAAACATTTCGCTTTTAACATCGCCAACATTTGATTTTGTTTTTACATCCGTCTCGTACACTCGTTTTAAGATATTTATAAGCTCCTCTTCCGAAAAGTTTTTGCTTATTTTGCCTATCTTTAGCAAAACATACGGGTGAAGATTTTTGGTAAAAGCGCAGTTTAGTTTAACTCCTAAAATATTTCTAAAATTGGAAGCTAAAATTGTTAAAACAAGTCCCGCGTCGGAATCTTTTACCAAAATTTTGTTAAGGATAACCAAGGCTTTGGGGTTTTTTATATTCAACATATCTACAAGTTCAAAGTTAAGGGTAGAATTTTTTTTATTAAAGGGTTTAACGGTAAAATTTTTATTAGTGCCCGCGTATCTTAAAAGAATATTCGTTTTATTTAAGTTTTCACCTATCCACAAGACCACATTTGAGGAAGTATGCAAATTGTCCAAAAAGGCAAGGTGTTTTGTTTCACATACACTAGGGTATTTTTCAAACTCTATTATTGTAAGCACGCTTTCGGAAAAAAGGGAAGTTGTTGGTACAAGAGTTCCCAGCTCTTTAAAATTAAAGTCTTTTTCTGCGTAAATAAGTTTAGTTTGGGAATTTTTAAACTTGGATTTTATAAATCCAATAAAGTTTCTGCTCTGCGTTAAATCACTGCCATATATAAGATAAACCATTTAGTCTGGGAACAAGAATTTTTGGATAAAACTGTGAATTTGCGAAAAGTCTCCCGTTTTAGGTATTAAAACCGACCGCCCACCGTATAGGGAGCTGTTTTGCGGTGTAAATAAAAGCCCGCCCGAACTTTCATCGTCTTTATTATCTATAACCACCATCTCAATATCTTCTAGATTAAGACCTGTAGAAAGATTGTAAAAGTCATCCACCTCTGAAAGCTCAATATCTGTGGAAACATATTTTTTGTAAATGGTGTAAAGCTCCTTTATTTTGGCGGGGTTGGTGAGGATACCCGTTGAAAGAAGCTTGTTCTTTACCGCAATGATGACATTTTGTTGTCTTCTTGCTCTGGCAAAATCGCCCCCTTCTCCGTTGTACCCGTGTCGAGACCTCGCGTATTTAAGCGCGGTCGCGCCGTCAAAAACTTGCTCGCCTTTCTCAAAATAGACGTGCTCGTAGCGACAAGTATAAGTACCCGCACTATTTCTTTCCTCTTCCGATAACTCGTCTAAATTTAAGCCACAAGTATCTAACTCCTTCCCTTCTATAGGGTAGTTGGGGTCGTCAAGGGCATTTTCTACATTTACGGTTACTCCTCCCAGAGCGTCCACAAATTCTCTAAATCCGTCAAAACCCACAACTATATGGTAATGTACGGGAATTCCGGACACTTCTTCTACCACCTTTTCCACTGTTTCCACTCCGCCATAATAATAGACCTCGTTAATCTTTGAAAACTGACCAGCGCTTATTTTTACCCAAAGGTCTCTTGGTATAGACACAATTTTCACATCGCGCGTTGCTCCCTTTCCAATGGAAACAAGCATTATGGTATCAGTTAAAATTCCGGTTTGCAGGTATTGTGGCGCCCTCTTATCCAGTCCTAAAATTAACACATTAACTCTGCCGTCCGCGCTTTTGATGGATGTTCCCCCACTAATTTGGGATAAGATAGAGAGGGGTTTAAACATTTTTCCAAAAGAGATTCCAATACCCGCAAGTAGCAATATCGTTGTAATTAAAACAACAAAAATTGTCTTGCGTTTGCGCGCGACCTTCTTATTTTTTTTAATTGCGCCCAAATCTACATAACGCATTTTTTGATAATGTTAATAAAAGACTCTGCCTTACGGCTTTCCGCGCCTACTAAAAATCCGCCTAGATTTTTAATTTTTAAAAAACTCTCTACATTTTCCTCCGAAGTACTGCCCCCGTAAAGGACTTTTGCGTTTGGGGTCATATTTATAATCTCGCTTATAATATTTTCAATATGTTCGGGACTGTCGGGATTCCCGCTTCCTATTGCTGACAACGGTTCAAAGGCTACCAAGATATTGCCCAAGTTTTTTAATAAAGACACTTGGCTTATTTCGCTTATACAGATAATTGGAATGATATTATTATCAAGGCAGATTTCCGCTTTTTTAACGATCGTTTCATCGGTTTCAGAAGAGTAAAGTCTTCTTTCGGAGTGTCCAATTATGGCGTAACTTACATAATCTTTTAATTGTATTGCAGAAACCTCTCCGGTGTGTTCGCCCGCCAAAAATTTTGAAATATTTTGCGCGCCGACTTCCGCCCCTTTCAAATTTTCTTTTAGGTAGGGGATATAAATAAAGCTTGGACATATTATAGGGGTTACATCCTTAAACGAAAAACTTTCCGTAAATTCGTTGAAGGATTTTGTCCATTTTTCAACTTCCGCAATTGTTAAATTTAATTTCCAGTTGGCTATAATAATCATTTTTTACGAAACTTTTAAAGCTTTTTTTAAATCCCCAACCAAAGCTGGCAATTTTTCCAAATCGTCGTGATTATATTTAAAACCCAAAACGGTTAAGCACGAGAACACCAACGGAATTTCTTTATATAGTCCTTCCGCGAACTGGCAAGAGATTAAGCAGTGGGGAAGAACGGCCCCGTTTACGGTTTCCCCCTTGCTTGAAAAATCGCACCCTGCCGGGCAACCCCAACAAGAAGGGTCTTTTGAGTATTTTACAGATAGTTCAGCCTTTCTATCAAGAATATTATTGTAAATCTCATAATAAGCTTTAGTGTTGGGTATTTTTACTTCCCCTTCTCCGGATATTAGAATAGTTTTGAAGTTTTTTATGTTTAAACTTTCTCCAAACCCAAAATAACCGTCAATCAAAGTTTTGCCCGAGAATTTAATAGAACTAGACAATTTTACATTACCCGTAATGTTTATGAAATCCACTTTCCCTTCAGATACGCATACGGTTAAAGGTATTTTAGGTTTATTAAAGAGTAAAATGGAATCTATACCCGAAAGGCGCATTTTCGAGGCAAAACTGCCTCCCCCATAAAGCTCTTTCACCTCTTCTTTATCGGTTTTATAAATTAAAGATAATTTTGAGGTGTAAGGAAACAAACCGCTTATAGGTCCCCGCGACAAAATTACGGGGTTTTTTTCTACATTATCCAACAAAAGTTTTAGCCCAATTCCGCTACCGCCCAAAAATTCGTTTAGATTTTTGTGGGTTTTTAGTTCAAAAGTTTGGTTTAATAAATCTATGTAAAGTACGCTTTTTGAATTTCCGCTCATTTTTCTCCTATCTCAAAACAACTTTGCGGACATATTTTTACGATTTCGGTATAATCAGTTTTTTTACCGTAATCAATTGAAATAATGTATTTTTTGGGTTTGCCATAAATTCTTATAAAAGATTTTCCGAGATTAACGGTGTTATCTGTAAGTAAAGAGGCTTTAATAACACATAGCCCGCAACCGATACACCTTTTTTCGTTAGGGGAAAGTAGAATTTTGGGCATACCTTATTTAAAACTTTTAAGGGCGAGTTCCACCAAACGAAGCGAATAAGCCCACTCGTTGTCGTACCAAGCAAACACTTTAACCATATTTCTGTCTATTACTTTTGTAAGGGATAAATCCACAATGCTGGAATAAGGGGTTCCTAATATGTCGCTTGAGACTAGAGGCTCTTTGGTTGTTTTTAAGATTCCTTTAAAAAGCGGTTCGTTTTCGGCTTTTTCAAAAGCGTTGTTTATTTCATTAACGGTAGTGTTCTTTTTAATAATTGCGGTAATATCCGAAATGGACCCGCACAAAGTGGGAATTCTTAAAGCCATTCCATCAAATTTGTTAGTTAAGCTCTCTATTACTTTTGTGGTGGCTATAGCAGCGCCTGTTGTGGTAGGTATTATATTGAAAGCGCCCGCTCTGCCTCTTCGTAAATCTTTGTTGGGTCCATCCACAAGGTTTTGTGTTGAAGTATAGGAATGAACGGTAGTCATAGACGCTTTTTCAATGCCAAAAACATTCTCCAACACTTGTATTACAGGGGAGATGCAGTTTGTGGTGCAGGAAGCGTTTGATAATATTTGCGCAAAGTTTCCTTTTTGAGTTTTTTCCGTTCCCAAAATCTGTGTTTCTCCGCCAAAACCTTTTCCGGGAGCGGAGATTATAACGCTTTTCGCCCCAGCTGTTATATGCGCTTTGGCTTTTTCATATTCTGTGAAATGTCCTGTGCATTCCAGCGCCACATCCACCTCAAGGTTTTTCCAGGGAAGTTTTAAGGGGTCTTTCTCGGCGTAAACGGGATATTTTTTTCCATCCACAATCAAATTTTTTTCATCATATTCAACATCTTTATTTAATCTTCCATAAACGGAATCGTATTTAAGAAGGTAGGCGAGAGTTTTTGTATTGGTTAAATCGTTAATTGCCACAACTTCCACATCCTCGCAGTTTAGGTTTAAAGAAGGGGTAAGAGCGGAGTTTAAATTATTGGTTGCCGCTTTAAACGAGGCTCTGCCTATTCTGCCAAACCCGTTAATGGCGATTTTTATTTTAGACATATTAAATATAAGAATTAAGCCAATCTCCCAAAGACTTTTTTGGGATAGCCCCTAATTTTCGGTCAAGTTCTTTGCCGTCTTTTTCCAAAACAAAAGTAGGGATACTCATTATTGAATATTTTTGGGCGGTTTCCATATCGGTATCCACATTTATTTTGGAAAAAGAAATTTTATCCCCGAGAGTTTTTTCCAGCTCCTCAATAATTGGGGTCATTACTTTACAAGGTCCGCACCAATCGGCGTAGAAATCAATTAGTTTAAGCATATTAATATAGTAACATAGTGCCGTGTTCCCTGACAACAGTTTTGGTATAATGATTTTTATGCGGAAGATAGTAGCGGGAATCTTTATTTTTTTAGCGATATTTGGTGGCGGGATTCTATTTTCCAGGTATCAGAAGCTATACACAAAAATTGAAGGGGTTAACGCTAAAACTCCTGAACAGATGTACCAAGATTCTTTTGTGGACGAAAAATACAAAAACCCTCTTCAAATCTCCTTTGATGAGAAAAACTTTACGCCTGCGAATGATTTTGATATTTCCGCAAGATATTCTTTTGCGATAGATTTATCCAATAACAAGATACTCTTTTCAAAAGATATAAGAAACCGCGTTCCGGTTGCAAGTCTAGTTAAAGTTATGACGGCAATTGTGGCTTTGGAACACGCCTCTGAAAATTATGAAATACCTGTTAGCGAAAAAGCGGTGAGTATGGAACCTAATTTAATGGGAATATCCGAGGGAGAAGTTTATAAATTAAAGAGTTTATTGTATGGTCTTATTTTAAGTTCGGGAAACGATGCCGCTATAGCGATTGCGGAGGGGGTAGCTGGAAATAAAGATAATTTTGTGGTCTGGATGAATTTAAAAGCCACAGAATTAGGGCTTAAAGACACAAAGTTTGTTGACCCGGATGGTCTAAATCTTAAAGATGAGGAGTATTACAGTACTGCTTATGACCTTGCGGTTTTGTCAAAATACGCTTTGGACACCTTTCCGCTTTTACGGGAGATTTTTGCCTCGTTTAATTACGAATTGCCGGAAACGGAGAAGCATAAGTATATTTATATGGAAAATCTTACCAATTTAATATCCACTTATCCCGGGGTTAAAGGTATAAAGATTGGATATACTATTGAGGCGGGGAATACTTTGATAACTTATGCCGAAAATGGGAGCGCTAAAATTTTGGGAGTAATTCTTGATTCAGAAAATCAGAGGTACGACGCAATTCTCCTTTTGGATTATTGTTTTGGTAAGGAGGGGGTTGTGGTAACCCACAATCTTTTGTAATGTGGTATCTTATCTATAGGGGGCGGTACCCCAATGAATTTTTCCTTGATTGCTTGTGTTTAGATGAGGTTTTGATATACTAGGTGTATATGGAAAAAACTACTAAAACCCCAGTGTTCTTTATAGCAACAAAACAGAAAACTGCTCCTGCGGTTGTTAATTTTTATACTAAAAAGGGGGAGAAAGTTCTTTTTCGCGAGGTAGAAAAAGTTAAAACAGACGAGGGCGTTTTATTTTATGTTAGAGATAAAAGTATTGCCAAAAGAAAGTAATGTCAAAGAAAGGGAGGGTCTCTGCCATAGATTTTCATTTTGGAATTGGAGCTATTGTCCCATCCACGCAAGAAGCATACCACAAAGAGTTTAAAACCAATAAATTTCTAGAGGCAAGGATGTTGACGCGTTAAAGATATCCGGTATTGAAAGGTCTGTAACTCTATTTTAGGAATTAAAGAGCAAAGGAGTTTTATAAGGAGTGTACCCTGCTTGTGGGCAGGCTGAATGGATATGTCAAAACTTCCCGTTGATTTTTATAAAAACCCAACTTTAACAGTTGCAAAAGAGCTTTTGGGTAAAGTCCTTGTGGTAAAGAAGGACGACCACACTCTCTCCGGAAAAATTGTTGAAACGGAAGCTTACATTGGTAGCGAGGACAAAGCTTGTCATGCAAGTTGGCGTAAAAGGACTTCTTGCGAGAACCTTTGGAAAGCGGGTGGAATTGTTTATGTGTATTTAACCTACGGTATGCATTTTATGCTTAATGTTGTAACTGAAATGGATAACTTTCCTTCCGCAGTTTTAATCAGGGCTGTAGAACCTCTTGAAGGAATGGATATTATGGTGCAAAATAGACATACGGAAAATATCCTAAACTTAACTTCAGGTCCCGCCAAATTAACAAAAGCGTTTGGCATAAATAGGAGGTTTGACGGGACAAGTTTGTTGGGAGGCAATTTTTATATTGAGGACAGGAACCTGCTTGTTCCCAAAATGGAAAGGTCAAGGAGAGTGGGAGTGGATTATGCGGAGGAACCGTGGAAAAGTATTGAATGGCGATTTTATCAAAGCGACAGCCCGTTTGTGTCCAAACGCAAATAAAAATGGTTAATCAGATATTAGAAAAAAGCAAACAGCTTTTGTTTAAAAAAGAAGAAAATATTTTAAGCGCGGGGTTTTTAATCGGAACGGCGCTTCTTGCCTCCGCTATATTAGGCCTTTTCCGCGACCGCTTGTTTTCCCATTATTTCGGCGCCGAACCTCTTTTTTCGCGGCTAGGGTTGTACTTTGCCGCCGATAGAATCCCTTCCTTTATCTTTAACATTATTGTTGTTGGTACTCTAACCACAGCGTTTATTCCCATTTTTAGCAAACAGCTAAAAAAAGGTAAAAGTTATGCGTGGGAGCTTGCTTCTAACACCCTAAACACGGTTTTGGTCTCGTTTGCCTTTTTAGCGGTTATAATTTTTGTCTTTTCAAAGCCTATCTCGCGAGTAGTTTCTATAGGTTCCCTCCCAACAAGCGACCTTAATTTTATGTCCACTCTTTTGAGAGTTATGATTTTGTCCCAGCTTATTCTTGTTATAAGTAGTTTCTTTTCAAGCATAATCCAATCCTTTAAACGATTTTTGGTTCCAGCCATAGCCCCTGTTCTTTATAATTTGGGTATTATTCTTTTTGTTATTTTGTTTGCGGAAAAATGGGGGGTTTTGGCGCCTGCGTGGGGAATGGTGTTTGGAGCCTGTATGCACCTTGTTATTCAGTTTTATTTCTCAAAAGGATTGGGTTTTAAATATATCCGTATAATAAATCTTAAAGACCCCAAACTTCGCGAAGTGCTAATTTTGATGCTTCCGCGAGTGGCAAGTCTGGCGGCAAATCAAGTTTCTCTTCTTATTGATACCAGCCTTTCCATTTTTATAGGGGCATCGTCTCTAGTGGTTTTTAATTTTGCTCAACACCTGCAAACCGTGCCGGTTAACTTTTTTGGCGGAGCGTTGTCTCAGGCGGCATTTCCCATATTGTCCGCCGAGTCGGAAAATAGAAAAAATTTTACTGACATAGTAAAAAGCTCCACGACCCAAATAGTTTTTTTCGTTCTGCCCATAAGCATTTTGTTTATTATTTTGCGTATTCCGCTTGTTAGGTTGGTCTTTGGAGCGTCAAAATTTTCGTGGGGTGCCACTATTTCAACTTCGTACACCCTGGCTTTTTTTGCGGTCTCTATGGTTTTTCAGTCTTTGGTTTATTTATTAAATAGGGCTTTCTACGCTTTGTGCAACACTAGAACTCCCGTTGTTATAAGTTTAATCTCCATTTTTATAAATATTATTCTGGCGGTGTATTTTGTTTTGGTTAAAGGTTTTGGTATTTGGAGTTTAAGTTTGGCGTTTTCCGTTAGCAGTTTTGTAAACGCCATTTTGTTATTTGTGTTTTTGGCAAAAGTCTTGCCGGAGTTTTTGGACCTCGCCTTTTTATATTATTTGTCCAAAATAGCGTGGGGTTCCTTGGTTACGGCGGTTTTCTTATATGTTCCGATGAAGCTTTTGGACAAAATGGTGTTTGATACCACAAGAACTCTAAATCTTGTTTTGCTGACTTGGTTTGTTTTTGGCGCAGGTTTGTTTTCTTATATACTTGTTTCAAAAATACTTAACATAAAAGAAAGGACGCTTGTTTTGAATGTTTTAAAGAAACTTTTTTCTTACCGAAAAACGCCTTCAAAATTAATTTCGGGGTCAATTGGCGACAACATTTCTTGATTTACCCCAATATCCGTAGGTCTTTGATAGGTTATTAAAGTATCCACCACAACCCACAAAATTATGGTTATAAAGGTAACTATAGCTATGGATAATATATTCTTATCTTTTGGCATCATTTGTGTAAAACACTTTCGCCGAAATTTTTGCGGTGACCACTGTTTGGGCGGTCTGCAAAATTACTGAATTTATTCTAATATACCTTGGTTCCTGTTCTAGATTTTGCAAAAAACTGTAAATGTTGTCAAGTGTTCCTCGCGCGTCTAACGATATTTTAACAGTCTCTAAAAGCCCCTCCCTTTCGGAGACGCTAAATTCTGTTTTTAGAATAGTTATTTTATTCTTCGCCGCAAGAAACGATAAGCCTTTTAATAAATCGCTTTGGTTAAACTCTGCCGGCAGGGCGGTATTTAGTTTGTGTATTTCTATATCGTACCTCGCAAGGTTTTGTTTTGCTTTTTCTAAGTTGGTAATTTTTGTCGTTAGTTGTTGATTAACCTCGGTCGCGGTATCTAGGTTTTTTCTGTAAGAAGCTATTACTCTTATGCTTGGTCTTAGCGCGAACACGCTCAAAAACGACACGGCAAAAAGGCTTATGGTTAGAGTTTTGTAGGCTTCCTTTTCCGTTTTATTTAAAAGTTTTATCGTTGCGGCAAGTCTTGATTTCATATCTTTTTAATAACCAATTCTATATCAAAGGTAAATTCGTTGTTTTCCTCGCTAAACTGCGCTCCAAGGAGTGTGATATTAACAACCTGTTTTTCTTTTGAAATGTTTTCAATTAGTTGGCTAAAAAGATACAGATTTTGGGAATGGGCGGTAAATCTAATGGAGGTGTTTTCAAGAATTAGGGTAGTTATTTTTATGTCTTTGGGAACAACTTTTTTAATTAACTCAATGTGATTTTTCGCTATAAAGGAATCTGCGCGCGCCGATTTAAGCGCTAGAATTTTTTGTTGAGTATCTTTAAGGTCTTTTTCTGTTTGAGTTTGGGATTTTAGTATTGCTGTTTTTTCTTCAATGGTTTCGGAAATGTCTATAAAATTGGTATATAAATAAAGTTTGTAAAAAAGTAGGGTTATAACACTAGCTTGAAACGATATAACAATAGCTCGTCCGTATTTGGTTGTCCAATAAAAAAACTTCGCCTTTCTTGACAGATTTTCAAATCCTATTTTTGGGAGCAGGTTAATATCTTCCATCTTATTTGATTTTATCAGAAAGTTTGAGTATAAGTACACTTATGGATAATATTAGAAATTTTGCAATTATAAGTCATGTTGACCACGGGAAATCCACTTTGGCGGATAGGTTTTTGGAACTTACCAATACCGTGGAATTGCGAAAGATGCGCGCGCAGTTTCTGGACAGTATGGATTTGGAAAGGGAAAAGGGTATAACTATAAAACTAAAGCCGGTTAAGATGAAGTATTTTTTAAATGGCGTGGAATATATTTTTAATTTAATTGATACTCCGGGACATGTGGATTTTTCTTATGAGGTCTCTCGTTCTTTGGCGGCGTGCGAAGGGGCAATTTTGTTGGTGGACGCAACGCAAGGGATACAGGCGCAAACTTTATCCAATTACAACAAGGCGCGCGCTTTAAATCTTAAAATAATTCCCGCGGTCAACAAAATAGATTCGCCCGTAGCGCTTGTTAGCGAAACGAGGGATAGTATAAAAGCTCTTTTTGGGTTTAATGACGAAGAAATATTTAATATATCGGGGAAAACGGGAGAAAATGTGGCAAAACTTTTGGAAGAAGTGGCGCTAAAAATTCCAGCGCCTACAATATGCACAGAAAAACCGTTTAGAGCTCTTATTTTTGATTCTTTTTACGACAGTCATTTGGGTGTTGTGGCGGTTATTAAGGCGGTTGACGGAGAAATTGAGATGGATAAAGCGGACAAAAAAATAAGGTTTATTCATTCCAAAAAGGAATCCTCGTTTAGCAAGTTAGGATATTTTGCTCCTCAAATGAGAGATGTTTCTAAAATAAGTTCGGGAGATGTAGGTTTTATAGCCACGGGTTTAAAGGACATTACTTTGGCGCGGGTGGGGGACACGGTGGCGATACAAAGCGAATGCGAAGTTTCCGAAGTTAGTCCTTTGTACGGGTACCGCTTGCCAAAGCCGGTAGTTTTTTTGAGTCTTTTTCCTGAAGATTCTTCCGATTTGGATAATTTAAGAAAATCTCTTTTTAAACTTAAACTTAATGATGCGGCTTTAAGCTTTAGCGTCGAGAATGCGAGCAGTTTGGGGCTTGGTTTTAGATGCGGGTTTTTGGGTCTTTTGCATGCTGAAATAACCCAAGAAAGGCTTGAGAGGGAATTTAACGCGCGTGTTTTTGCCACCACCCCGAGTGTTTCTTATAAAGTTTTGCTGAATAACGGTTTGGAAATAACCGTAACTTCTGCGGGAGATTTTCCAGACCCGTCTAAAATAAAAAGTGTTTTAGAGCCATACACATCTGTATATGTTTTTGCGCCTTTTTCTTATGTGGGGTCTATTATGGAGCTAGTGGACAAAAAAAGAGGCAAGTTTTTAGATATGAAAAATATAGGCGAGGGTAAACAGATGGGGGTTCAGCTTCTGTGCGAATTGCCTTTGTATGAGTTAATAACCGGTTTTTATGACGACTTAAAATCCATTTCTTCGGGATATGCTTCTATGGATTATGAACTTATTAAAGAAAAACCCGCAAAAGTTTTATGTATGGATATTCTGATTGCGGGGGAAAAAATAAGTCCTCTATCGCGGCTTGTTAGAGAGGAGTCGGCGACAGCAATTGGAAGAGAAATTGTTAAAAAACTTAAAGAAAGCCTTCCCCGCCAACAATTTGTGGTTAGTATTCAAGCGGCAATAGGAGGAAGAATTATAGCCAGAGAGAATTTGTCGGCAATGCGAAAAAATGTTCTTGAGGGAATATACGGGGGGCATAGGGAAAGGAAGGATAAACTTTTGGATAGGCAAAAAAGAGGTAAAAAAAGGCTAAAGCGATTTGGCAAAGTCGTAATTCCTCAAGAGGTTTTTTGGAAGGCGATGAATTAAACTAAGGAGTCTCCTTTGAAAAAGGAGACTCCTTTGTTATAATGTTTCTGTGTTTGAGGAACTTAACGAAAAAGAATTTAATAGCGTCACTTATGGAAAACTAACTTATTCGGAGGTGGTGTTTAATATAATAAATTTGTTATCTTCCGAGAACGAGAAGGGATACAAGGTTATTATAGGAACGGATTCAAACGCTCACATAAACGGAAAAGACAGCACGGAATACATAACGGCGATTTTGGTGCATAAGGTGGGTTGCGGAGGAATTTATTTTTGGAAAAAGGTTGTGGATAAAAAGGCGTATTCTCTAAAAGAGAGAATTTACAGAGAGGCTTTGCTTTCTTTGGAATTTGCTCACAAGATTATGGACGATTTTAACCGTTTAAACGCCCTAAACTGGCCTTTGGAAATTCATATTGATGTAGGTACTGTGGGCGAGACAAGAGAGATAATAAATGAGGTGACTGGTATGGTAAGAGGTTCGGGTTTTGAGGTAAAAACCAAGCCTTTGTCTTTCGGCGCGAGCAAAGTTGCCGATAGACATACATAAATAAATGTCAAAACTCAAATCTCAAATCTCAAAACCCGAATTCCAAATTCCAAATTCCAAACAATACAGTTGGTAAAAGTAGCGGCGAGATCCCATCTCGCCAATTAATAAGGGTTTCGTGGAATATGCGGGTTTAGTTTGATATAATGAAAACAATTCGTATGATAACGAGTTATACGCAATTCAAAAAAAGGAGGGGGATAATATTGTGTTTTCTTCACTTCGTTACGAAAACGGAGTTTAATTGGAAAAAAGCGAAAAGTTTTATATACTAATAATAGCTTTACTTATTTAAAAGGGGCAATATGGCAAACGAAAGAAAAACCGAAATAATCACAAGGGAACACTTTTCTAAATTTTTGGATTCTATTTACATTGAAGAACAACGCTCGGATAATCCAAAAATTGATAAGTTGTTAAAAACTGCCTCAAAAAAAGGCGGTGGGAAAGGTTATCCTGAATTTATCATTAGCTACAAATCTAATCCTGATTTATTGATTGTTATAGAGTGTAAAGCAGATGTAACAAAGCACGAAAGCAAAGATCGTGATAAATACTCAGAGTTTACCGTTAATGGTTCTTTACTTTATGCCTCCTATTTATCTAAAGGTTTTGATGTTTTAGCTATTGCGGTTAGTGGAGAGACAAAACAATCATTAAAAGTTTCTCATTTTTTACATTTGAGAGATGAAAAAAAGGCAACTCCAATTTTTGGGGATAAATTTTTATCCGTTGATGATTATTTAAACGGATATTTAAAAAGTCCTGAAAAAATTAGACAAGACTATAATTCCCTTTTGGATTTTACAAAACAACTTAATGAAAAACTGCATACCTATAAAATCCTTGAAAGCCAAAGA